>VGEM01000022.1 GCA_016869315.1 Alphaproteobacteria bacterium
CCGCCATGGCCGAGCGCCCGCCGCCCGAGCACATGGTGATGATGGGCGTCGATTTGTCGGGAATCTTAGCCAGGATGTCGGCAAGAAACTCTTCAGGCGCCACACGCACCAGATTGGGGTCGTCGCGCCCGCGACCGCGCGCGGTCGGATAGGGCACGTGCTCGGCCATCGGCGGGTGGCCCGAAGCGAATTCCTCGACGCTCCGCACATCGATCAGCACGGACTTCTTGTTTTTGGTCAGTTCCTGATGCGCAGCCGCGGGACTGATGTCTGACTTGTAGTCGCGTGGATAGCCGTATCGATTGCCTTCGGCGAACACCGGCGCACTGCCCACAATTGCTGCGACAAGAATCAACGCTGTTGTTCGGATCATCGCCATCACCTTTGCCATTACAATGTCCGCAGCTACGCTACGACGTTGAGCGCTGGGGCTCAACCTGTCGATTTATCCGCGGCCACCAATGGAGTAAGCTAAGGCGTGCAATTCGGAGGCACCCATGACTTCACGCGCAATCATCTCACTTGCTCTTGCCATGGCGATCTCCGCCCCCGCCCTGGCCCAACGCGGCGAGCGACCCGCGATGGGACATGCGCATCAAATGGCGCCAAGCGACATCCAGGTGCTGCGCGATCGGGTCCCGAGCTACAAGGGCCTCAGCGACGATCAGATCAATCAGGGCATGGCATACATGCCGCCCGATTGGACATGGTACGCGAGCGCTGATTCCGTCCGTGATGATGTCGGTGTCCTGGTCGTGGCGCATGGCTCCGGTACGTCCGGCGACAAAGTCCTGCAAGACGGTGTTACACCGATCGCCTCCGCGCACCCGACCGCGATTGGCTTCGGGATGGCGATGATGGGCTCAGGCCACATCCAGCGCGCCCTCGATGACCTTACGGCTGCCGGCGCCAAGACGATCGTCTTCGTGCCCGCCGTTGTAACGGAGCAATCCTCGATCTACCGCCAATGGGCCTACATGTTTGGACGGCGCGACGATGCCGCTTATCTCGACGTGGCGCGGCTCAAGACGTCGGCCAAGGTCGTGTTTGCCCCGGCGATGGATGAGCATCCCATCGTGACCGAATTATTGTTCGATCATTCGAAAGAGGTAAGCAAAGACCCTGCCAAGGAAACCGTAATCCTTATCGGCCACGGCCCGACCTTCGAGCACGAAAACGCGGTCGAGATGGCCCACCTTGCCACTCATGCCGGGAGCATCAAGACCATGGGAAAGTTTGCGGATGCCAAAGGGCTGACGCTGCAGGACGACGCACCGGAGGAGATTCGCTCGCGCAACGTCAAGATACTGCGAGGGTGGGTTGAAGAGGCCAAGACATCGGGTCGCACGCCTTTGATCGTCGGCTACCTGATTTCGACCCGCGGTATCCAGGACAAAATCAAGGAAGACTTGGCGGGATTGGAGTACGTGTTCCAGACCAAAGGGATGAGCGCGCATCCGAACTTTACCAAGTGGATTCGCCAATCGGTCGACGAACAAATCGCTCAGCTTGGAAAATAGAGCTACAGCCGCGCCGTGACCTCGCGCGCGAAACGCGCCGCACGTTGAGCGGCGAGGTGCTCGGCCATTTCGGCGTAAATCCGCTTGACCAGCGACTGGTCCAGCAATCGCTGCCAGTAACCGGCGCACTTTGGCCGCGTTTCCAGGGGCGAGACGCCGCCAAAATGCGGCATGAAGTCGAGCACCAGGTAAAAAATCGGCATGGCGACGCAATCCGCCAGCGTTAACACGTCGCCCGCCGCGAGACCGCGGGCGGGCAAATGGTGCTCGAGTCGATCGAATCCGTCGGCAATACCATCGAGGCCGCGCGCCACGACCGCGGCATCCCGGACCTTTAAGTCGCGATGAGGGAACATTGTCATCAGGTGCGACATGATCGATTGATCGGCCAGTTGCGCGATCATGCGCATGCGAGCACGAAGCGCCGGGTCGGCAGGTTTGAGCGGAGGTTCGGGGAACGCGTCGTCGATCCATTCCAAGATTGCCATCGATTCCTGAAGTACCGTCCCGTCGTCGATCCAGAGGGTCGGTACCTTCACGAACGGATGCAGCGATATGTAAGCCTGCGACCCGAGCCCGTCCGGTGGCGGAAACAGATCGACCGAGACCCCCTTGGCGTAGAACGCCATTCGACAGCGCGTCGCATAGGGCGAGGAGCCGGTGGCAAGCATGCGGAGTTTCGGCGTATACGTGGTTGACGGCATGCCGACACTGTAGACTGGCGGCATGTCGCTCCGAAAGCCTCGCCGAACCGTTCTCGCCGCCATCCTTGCCGGGGTACCCAACGCCGCGCTGTCGGCCGAGGCAACCGCGGCGGCGCTTTCTTTTCCGGGAGATCCAACCGACCGCTACTGGAAAATGTTCGCCGGCAATCTCGCGCGCGCAGGATCGGCGGTAACTCTCAAGCTGCTGACGCGGGGCGAGCTCGGCAGCGAGGAGCAAATCCTGCCTGCGACCCGGCGCGGTCGCGTTCAGCTTGCCGGATTTACGTCGAGCGGCCTTGAGGCCTTGATCCCAGAATTCGGGTTGCTGCTCGCTCCATTTCTGTTCGACTCATTTGATGAAGTCGACTTCGTCCTTGATCGCTATCTGGCGATGCCGTTTGCAAAGTTGTGTGAACGGCAAGGGCTCGTGATGCTGACCTGGTACGACGAAGGGTGGCGAAATCTGTATAGCAAGCGGCCTTTGCCCTCACCGTCGGCCGCGGAGGGACTGCAGCTGCGCGCGTTGCAAGCGCGGGCGTCGCGGGCCTTTCTTGCCGCGGTCGGCGCCGACATGATTCCGATGCCGTTCCCGGAAGTTGTGCCCGGACTGCAAACCGGCCTGATCGAAGGCGGCGAGATCGGCGCCTATATGTACGCCGTGAGCGGCGTGGCGACCGAGGCGGCGCACTACACGTTGACGCGCCACGCCTATTCGACCGGGATCATCGCCGCAAACAAGGATTGGTTCGATCGCCTGACTGACCACGAGCGCGCTGACGTACGTTCGTCAGCCCCTTCTGCCGAAATTTCGCGCCAACTTATGCGAGAAGCCGCCGAGATGGATCTTGCTCGCGCCCGAGGCCGAGGCGCGGTTGTGCGCGATGTCGCGGACCACGAACGGCGACAATGGGCCGACATGGTTTCGAGCACCCACGAAGAGCTGATCTCGGTAATCGGTGGTGAAGCGCGCGACATCTACAAACTCATTCAACGAGGCCGGCAGGCGTTCCAGGCACGCTGAATCAGACAACACTCTCAAACTTTGTCCGGCCAGGCTCCGTATTTCGAACAGTGTCGAATTTGAGGGCCACTGAACGCTTGCGTTCCCCCTGCAACAACCCCAATTCTGCCGAGGCACTTCATAGCGCGGGGGATGTCGCGAATGTTTTTGGCACTCAAGGACCTGGCCTTCGCCAAGGGTCGCTTTGCGTTGATGGCTACCGTGATCACGCTGGTTGCTGCGTTGATCGTGATCTTATCCGGGATGGTCTCCGGCCTGGTCGACCAAAATATTTCCGGCCTCAAGGCAGTCCGCGCAACGCACATCACCTTTGAACTGGACCGTGTGCCGAGTTACACCAATTCGTTCGTCGATCGCGAGATGTGGACCGCCTTCGAGAAAGCGCCGGGCGTTGCCGCGGCGACACCGCTCGGCAATACGATTTTCAATGCACGCGTCTTGCAGAAAGAAACGGCGATTACGTTGACACTGTGGGGCGTAGTGCCAGGCACGTTCATGGAGCCAGATGTTGCCGAAGGCGCCGCCTTTAACTCCGATCCTCGCGGCGTGATCGTCAGTCAAGACCTCGTCGAGAAAGGTGTCGCCATTGGCGATGTCATCAAGCTTGACCGGGTTCTCACCGAACTCAAGGTGATTGGAACAGCCGCGTCGCGCAATCTTGGTCACGTTCCCATCGTCTACGCACCGATGGATCTGTGGCAGGAAGCAACGTATGGCCCACCCGGCGGTCCCGCACCAGGCGACGAGCTCCCAAAGGCGCTGCGAGACTATGCCAGCGTGATCGCGCTTCAACTCAAGCCCGATGCCGACATGGCGGCGATCAATAAACTCGATGAAGAAACTGGCACGACGACGCTCTCGCGGATCGACTCTTACCACGCGGCTCCTGCCTATCAGGAGGAAGTGACATCGATTACCGCCATCAAGTTCTTCATGATCTTCGTTTCAGCGCTCGTGGTCGGCGCTTTCTTTGCGGTGTGGACGATTCAAAGGACGCAGGAAATCGGCCTGGTCAAGGCACTCGGCGCCACGACGTCGTGGCTGATCCGTGATGCCCTCTCGCAAGCTTTGATCCTGATGTTGGGCTCGATGGCGGCCGGCATCGCCATTGGGCTCTCGCTTGGCGCCTGGATCGCGACGACGCGCGCGTCATTCATTCTTGTTCCGGAAGACGTCACGCGAAACATGATCTTTCTGCTGATCGCCGGAATGATCGGTGCAGCGCTGTCAATTCGCCGCATTGGCAAGGTCGACCCAATCATCGCTCTCGGAGCGGAACGATGAGCCAGGTCAGCAAAGCGACTGGCGATATCATCAGCGGCGCCACGCGGCTGTCGGCGAAAAATCTCAGACTGGTTCTCGGTGACGGTGACCAGACCGTTACCGCGTTGAACGATGTCAGCCTGTCCATCGCCGCCGGTGAATTCGTCGCGGTGGTTGGCCCGTCGGGATCGGGAAAGTCGAGCCTGCTTGCGGTGTGTGGCGGTTTGCGCAGCCCGACGTCAGGAAGCGTTCTGATTGGGGGGGTCGATCTGACATCGTTGCCCGAGCGCGCGCGCACGCAACTGCGCTCGACCAAGATCGGTTTCGTCTTTCAACAGTCGAATCTGGTGTCGTCTTTGTCGGCAATCGATCAATTGCTGTTGATGGTTCACGTCGCTGGGCGGTCGCCGACTGTGGCCGACCGCGATCGCGCGCGCGCGCTGCTGGCGGGTGTCGGCCTCGATGCCCGGCGCGACCGGCGGCCGGGGCAACTGTCGGGCGGTGAAAATCAGCGTGTCGGGATCGCTCGCGCGCTGATGAACGCACCTGAAATCCTGCTGGTCGACGAACCAACCTCGATGCTCGATCACAATCGTGGCGCGGAGATCGTTGACCTTCTGGCGCGCCAGACGAAAGAACACAGCGTTGGCACGCTGATGGTCACGCATGACCCGACGATGTTAGGCGTTGCCAGTCGGGTGCTTCAGATGGATGACGGAAAGTTTCGCGCTACCTGAGAAGGAAGGAATACACCATGACCAAGACTCTCTTGCTTGCGTCAATCTTGGCGATGTCGGCCCACGCTCAGGAGGTCGACCATTCGACAATGGATCATTCGCAAATGGACCACTCGAAGATGGACCATTCGCAGATGGATCACTCCAAGATGGACCATTCGCAAATGGACCATTCGGCCATGCCGTTACAGCCGATGGACGAAGAGGGCCGCCGCAAGAGCGCCATGGCGCATTCGACCGGCCACAAAATGGGCGGCGAGGTCTACGAGGAGATGCGCCGAAATATTCCGACCTATCGCGGCATGACGGACAACGAAATGGACCTCGCCATGGGGATGATGGGCGACGACATGGAGTGGTACGTCAGCGACAAATCGCTTAAAGGCGACGTCGGCGTACTGCTGCTCGCGCACGGCACCGGCGGTCGCGGCGATCGGGTTTTGCGAGATATCGCTGAGCCGATTGCCAAAGAAATGCCGACAGCCATCGCTTTCGGCATGGCGATGATGGCGTCCGATCATATCCAGGCCTCGGTTGACGATCTGACGGCGGCCGGCGCCAAGACCATCGTGGTTGTGACGGGTCAAGCCACGGAATCGAATTCTCTGTCGCGTCAGTGGAACTATGTCTTCGGCCGAGGCGACATCGTGTCCTATGCCACCGTGCCGCGGCTCAAGACCGACACTAAAATGATCTTCGTTGGCAGCTACGGGTTCAATCCAATGATCGCGGGAATCATGGTCGATCACGCGCGCGAAGTCAGCAAGGACCCAGCCAACGAACTTGTCTTGTTGGTTACGCATGGCCCCGAAGAACCCGAAGACAACGTGGTCGAGCTCGAGACGCTGCAGAAATACGCCGATCACATCAAGACGACGGTTGGGTTTTCGGATGTCAAAGCCATCAGCCTGCAGGACGATGCCCTACCGGCGCTCCGCGAAGGCAATGTGAAACGGATGCGGCGTTACGCGGAGGTCGCCACTCGCCAGGGCAAAAGGGTTTTGGTGGTCGCCGCCGTGACTCAATCACTCGGCATTCAGCAAAAACTCTACAGCGATCTCGACGGCATCGCCTTCACGTACAATGAAAAAGGCTTGTCGGGGCATCCCAAATACGTCGATTTTATCGCCGAATCCGTGCGTGCCGCATTGGCGGGCCACAGTTAAGGAATGCGGCTCTCCCTCTGGTCCGACGCCACAAAAAAGTCCTAATCTGGGCAATATTGAAGCCCTGCTACGGGTGTGGATCAACCAGGGGGACGATACCCGTGAAGAAGCAATTGTTGTCGACCATTGCGGCAATGGCCGTGATGGCAACCAGCGGCGCCGTCAATGCCGGCACGTTGTTTATCGGCCGACTGACCAGCGCGCAGGAAGTACCGCCCAATACCTCGACCGCGACCGGCACGGGCACCATTATCCTCAACGACGCCAAGACGAGCGCGACAGTCAATCTCACGCACAACGTGCCCGCCGCGACGGTCACCGCTGGGCACCTTCATTCCGGCGCCACGGGCGTCAACGGCCCGGTCGTTTTCGGGTTCCCGACGCCGACGTCTGTGGTGAATTTGATTTGGTCATCGACCGCCGCGACCCAACCTTTGACGCCGGCGCTGGTGACAGCGCTTGAGAGCAATGGAATCTATTTCAACATCCATTCGCAATCGCGTCCCGGCGGCGAAATTCGTGGTCAGGCGCTCCGCGCCCTTTTGGCCCCTGCGGCAACCAATTCGGCCCAGACGGCGGTCGCCGCGGCAATGGATGTCTCATACAGGTTTTCGACGGACCTCGACACCGCGCTGATCAATCTCAATCTGGCAAGCGTCCCAACCCAGACCCAAGGGCTCGACGAGCTTTCGGGTCGGACCGTTTACGTGGCGTCGCGTCAAGGGCTTGAAGCGATGCAAAGCTTTGCCGGTAACATACTGGCGCGCGGCGAAGAGAGCCGTCTTGCAGGCGGGTCGAAGCCCGACGGCATCACCGGCTTCGTCTCAGGCGGCTACGACTTCGGCAGCCGCGACGGCGGCGTCGGCGAAGCGGGCTCCAAGATCAAGCGGCCATTCGCGATCGGCGGCCTCGAGTTCAATGCCGGCGACGGGTTGAGCGCTGGTATCGCCCTCGGTCAAGCCAATGGCGAGGATAAGATCAAGAATGGCGGCGGCACGGTCGAAGCCGATGTCACGACGTTGACCGGATTCTTCTCGACCGAAGCCGATCAAGTGGCGTTCGATGTCGTGCTGGGTTACGGCTGGGGCGACATCGATAGCTCCCGGAACCTCGCCTTCTTCAGCCGCGTGGCGACCGCGGAAACCGACAGCAAGAACTGGGGCGTGACTTTCAAGGCTTCCGGCAACGTCGATATGGGCGGAAGCGTCACGTTGCTGCCATATCTGTTGCTCGATTATCGCGATTCCAAGATCGGCAATTACACCGAGGCCGGCGCCGGCGCGCTGGGACTGATCGTCCCCGATCACAAGCGCAAGAATGGCAACATCGAAATCGGCGGTACCGCCGCCATTCCACTCGACGGCGACAAGGTCTCTGCCCGCCTGCAGCTGGCCTGGATGCAGCGGATCGAAGGCAAATCCCAGACGATTTCGACCCGCCTGGTTGGATCCGGCATCGCGTTCAACACCGTTTTCCTGGGCATGCCCAAGAGCGCGGCTCGCATGGGCGCTTCATTGAATGCGCGGATGGGCGATGGTGTCATGGGGTCGATCGGATATCGCGGCATGCTCGGCGGCACGCGGACCGATATGCATGCCGTCGAAGCGCGCTTGTCGATGGCGTTCTAAATTCGATCAAGCTTGGTCGACGAATCAGGCCGCGCGATGCGCGGCCTGATTTTTTTTGAGGTAATCGTTCGCCGCGCGCTCGACGACCGTTCCCTCGAAAAAGCCAGGATTCATCTCGCCGTGCAGGCGAACCGCATTGCCAAACGTGAAGTCTCGGAAGTCATCGGCCGTAATCAATCCGTCCTCGACAAGTTCGTGCGCCTCGGCGAGGACATGGGTCATGTCGGGGACGTCCCAGTGTCCGATATCTGAGCCGAGCATGGCGTTGAAACGTGGCTTGAAAGGGTACCATTCGGGACGGAAAGCGAGGGTCACGTGCGGATCGTCGGCTTCGCAGCCATAAAAGAAGCGCGGCACGAAGCGGTCGCAAACTTCACGCTCGGTCGAGATGCCGGCGGCCGCAAAGTCGTCGAGACGATTGGGGTCTTCCTGGCTCTCGCGCTTCAACGCCGTCGCTGTCAGAGCGTCGCCCTGCAGCGCTGCCGCGAGCCTGCCCTTCAACATGCTGCCGCCGTAACGATCGAACATTTCGTTCATCAGAGACACATCGAGCAGCGCCGGATCGTATTGTTCGATGTTGGACCGGTTTCGCTTTTTCCAGCGTTCGAACAGCTCGACATATAAGGTAACGCCGAAAGTGACTCCGCCCTCGAGAAACGCGAAATTGAGGTCGGGAAAACGCCGCGTGACGCCGCCAAAAAACAGGGCCCGCGCGAACATCTGGCCCGCTTCGGCGAACTGACCGGTCTGATTGAACATGTAGTTGGTGTAGGAGCGCCGAAGACCGATGCCCTGCGATTGACCATGCGCCGTCACGGCAACACCAAGCTCGCGGCACTTGGCCCAAAGCGGATCATAGTCATGGATACTGTCGAGGGCGAGCGCGTCGAACCACTGCGCCTGGCGCCGCACCTCTTCGTCGAGATGCGCCACGGCTTCGACCGGGCGGCGCACGATCTGGCTCAGCATGATGACTTTGTATCCCAAGGTCTTCACACAATGCTCGATCTCGGCGATCGCTTCCGCGGGCGTGTGGCAGGATATTGCCGCAGCCGGCGTCAGCCTTTCGCCGACACCCTCAAACAAATCGGCGACCATGGTGTTGTGAGCGCGGCACGCGGCCCGCCGCAGCTCATCCTCGTAAATGATCTCGGGATAGGTAAAACCGATGGTCGGGTAGATGATTCCATAGTCGATGCCGAAGGTTTCCAACCGTTCTGCCATCAACTTTGGCAACATCGCTGTCGCGCGATCGAGGGAATTCTTCGTCGGCGCGACCCAGAACGGCGGCCGATACAGACGCCGCGCCCGCCGCTCGTCATCCGTACGCCCGTAGTACCGAGCCCGGTTTTTCTGCAACGCCTTTTCGACTGCGCCAGCCATCTCGGGCCCAAAGAGCTTCCGGACGTAGTCGTTCAGCGCGGGTGCGAATTCGAGCATATGCCCGTCGGTGTCGACCACTGGATGATCAAGCGTCTGACGAACGCGATAAGAGTCAGTGTCGCGCGGAAAAAGCATGGGTCGCACCCCGAACTGTGGCGACGCCATTAGACATGCGATGGTATATCTTGCCAAGCGGGGTTGCCGCGGAGTTCAAAAGGTGTCCACCAATCCAATACCGCCGCGCACGGCCGGATCGCGGCTGCGCGCGATAGTCGCCGGATCGTCGGGAAATCTCGTCGAGTGGTTCGATTGGTACACCTACTCGGCGACCGCTCTCTACTTCGCACCCGTGTTCTTCCCCAAAGGCGACCAGACCGCTCAGTTGCTGCAAGCTGCGGCCGTGTTTGCGGTCGGCTTCCTGGCGCGGCCGATCGGTGCCTGGCTGATGGGAATTTACGCAGATCGCGCCGGCCGCCGCGCCGCCATGACGCTGTCGGTCGCCATCATGTGCGTTGGCACCCTGATCATCGCGGCGCTGCCCGGAGCGGCGACCATCGGCGTCGCGGCACCGGCCATTTTGGTGTTTGCCCGCATCCTGCAGGGTCTGTCGCTGGGCGGCGAATACGGCGCCAGCGCGACCTACATGAGCGAGGTCGCCGGGCGCGAGCATCGCGGGTTCTGGTCGAGCTTTAATTACGTAACCTTGATTGGTGGGCAACTGCTGGCGCTCGGCGTTCTGATTGTCCTGCAGACGATCCTTACGCCGGAGCAGATGGACAGTTGGGGGTGGCGCGTGCCTTTCGTGATCGGCGCCATCCTCGCGATCGCATTCCTTTACCTGCGCATGAGCATGGAGGAGTCGGCCTCCTACCTTTCGGCGCGCGCCTCCGGCGCCGAACTTGCCAGCACGCGCTTGCTGTTCACGCACTACCCGCGCGAGGCCTTGACAATCCTGGCTCTTACGGCTGGCGGCTCGCTGACGTTCTATGTTTACACGACTTACATGCAGAAATTCCTGACGATCACGGCCGGTTTCAGCAAGGAGCAGGCGACCGAAATCAGCGCCGCCAGCTTGGTCGTGTTCATGTTGGTACAACCGGCCTTCGGGTATCTGTCGGACAAAGTCGGGAGGAAGGCGCTTCTGCTGTTCGCCTACGGCGGCGGCGCAATGCTGATCTGGCCGATCATGACAGGAATTGCGGCGGCTGGCGCGCCGAGCCTCGCGTTGGCATGGATTGTCACGGGAATTCTGTTTCAATCCGGATACACGTCGGTCAACGCCGTATTCAAGGCCGAGTTGTTCCCGGCCAATGTTCGGGTGCTTGGCGTTGCCCTGCCCTACGCTCTGGCCAACGCAATCTTCGGAGGCACGGCGGAATATGTGGCACTGTGGTTCAAGTCGAACGGCATCGAACAAGGATTCTACGTTTACGTCGCCACCCTACTGGCGACGGGATTCATTGTCGTGCTGACCATGCCCGACACGAAGCGCTATAGTCGCATCGTCGAAGACTAAAGGAGGACCACCATGATCGATCGTCGTCACGCCCTGATGCTTGGCGTCGCTGCTGCCGCCACCCCAGTGTTGGCGGCATCGCGCAAGATTGCCACCCTCGGGTCCGGGAAAGTGGGAAGCGCTCTCGGTTCGGCATGGATCAAGCAGGGCCATCGCTTGATGTTTTCATCGCGCCGGCCGGAGACCCTCAAGGATTTCGTTGCGGGTCTCGGCGCCAATGCCAGCGCGGGGACGGTCAAGGATGCGATTGCCTTTGCCGATGTCGTCGTACTCGCGGTGCCCTATGGCGCGCTGCCCGATCTTGGTCGAGAGCATGCCGTTGCTCTCGCGGCCAAAGCGCTGGTGATCGATACCTGCAATCCGTTTCCGAATCGCGACGGTGAAGTTGCGGCCAAGGCTATCGCCCGCGGACCGGGGCTCTATACCCAAGACCTTTTGCCCGGATCAAAGATCGTGCGGGCATTCAACGCGATCAGCGCGGCGCGGATGAACCAGGGCGGCCGCCTCACCGATGGCCGGCAGATGGCCATGCCGATTGCCGGCGATGACGACGGCGCAATTACGCTCGCCACCGAACTGATCAAAGAGATTGGTTTCGATCCGGTGCTGGTCGGCAATCTCGACTTCGGCAAGCATCTGCAACCGCGTCTGCCATTGGGTGGCGAGCACACGACCGACGAGATCAGGACGATTGCCAAGTCCTTGTCATAGCGGGGTCATAGCAGGTTCGCTGATCCCTGCCCTACTTGGCGTCGAGCCAAGGACGCATCGCAGCCGCAAAGCGATCGGCCGTGGCGTCAAACACGTCTTCGACTACGCCGGGGATTTCGACCATGGTCGCCCGGGGCATCAGTTCGCGGTGCGCGGCGCGCGTCTGCTCCAGCAGCATCTCGTGCGGTTGCACGATGAGGATCGGCTGGGTGATCTTCGGCAGGCGCTCGGCCGGCCGATACGACAACACCGCGAAGGTTGCGTACCAGGGTTTGTCGAGCGTGCGGATCACGTCGAGAAAAATGTCCGCCGCGCGATCCAGAGACATTGCCGGGGTGCGACGATTGACGACCGAGTACCATTGCTCGACGACCAGACTCGCGTCCTCCGGTGTTTTGCGCGCTTGCGGCATCATGGCGACACGTTGCTTGAGATATTCGACGTCGTAATAGGGTATCCCCGAGAGAACGACGCGCCGCACCATGTCCGGGCGCTCGACCGCAAGTTCCGAGGCGATCATCGAGCCGGTGTGAAACCCGAATACGTCGATCTGGCGGCGGGCGCCGCGACCGCTCTTGTCGCCCTTGCCCGACTGACCATAGCCGAGGGCGCCGAGCGCATCCGCCATGGCGCCCGCGAGGCTCGCCATGTCGGGTGGTGCGGGGGGCCGATCCGACAAGCCATAGCCCGGCGTATCGAACGCCAGAACGAGCCGGTCTTTGCCGAGTTCCGACGTCAGCGGCTCCATGTCGACCGCCGAGCGCGGGTTCTGATGAAAGAAGGCGATCGGGGTCTTCGGCCCGGGTCCGGTGGCGGGCGCAAACGAGTGAAAATGAATCTGGCCAAATCGACTGTCGGCGTAGCCGCGCTTGGCCACAACGTCTGAAGCGTCCGCGGCCGCTGACCAGATGAGAACAGATATTGTGGCGATCGTGGCTCCACGCGTCATCGAAAGAACTGCCTGTCTTTAGGCGTAAATTGTGCCAAACCTACTTCGCCTGCGACCAACAACGCGAGGCTCTTGCCTTGAGCGCGTCATCAGGAAAATCCGAGAACACGCCGTCGACGCCGAGAGCAAAGAATTTGCAGTATTCTTCCGCCGGATCACCGCCGTAAACTGGCGCGAGGAACGGTGGATCGGATCGAAACGTGTAGGGATGAATTTTCAGGCCCGCCGCGTGGGCGCGTGCGACGAACTCAGACGACACGGCGGCTTTGGGCGGCCCGACCCCGGCAGCATAGCGGGCAATATCTTGCAGACCCTGCTCGCCGGTCATGTCGCCATACGTCATCACGGCTTGGTCGGACGGACGCTCATCCGGATCACCAAGCAGCTGGACGAGCGGGACCTTGAGCCGGTTCTTGAGGCTTTGCAGGTTTGAAACCTCGAAGGACTGCACGAACACTTTGGCGCCGGAGCGGTTGAGGCTTGCGGCATCGAGTGCCGCGATCAATGGCGGCTCGAGCGGTAGCCCCAGGGCGCGAAAATAGCTTGGGTACTTGGTCTCGGGATAAACACCAATATCGTGGCGACCGACGAGCGCAAGAATTTCGGTGAACGTCGGCACCTCGTACTTGCCGTCATTGGCATGGCTGCGCGACGAAAGTCGCTCGCGCGCGCGCAGTGTCTTGATCTCGGCCAACGTAAAATCCTCGCTGAACCAGCCTTCGACTGTCCGGCCATCGATCGTCTTGCGCGCCTTGCGATCGGGAAATTTCGCGGCGACATCGGTCGTCTCCGACATCTCGTTCTCGTGTCGGGCGATCAGAACCCCATCCTTAGAGATCACGAGATCCGGTTCGATGTAGTCCGCGCCCATCTCGATGGCGAGCCGGTATGCTTCAATCGTGTGTTCGGGCAAATGCCCGCTCGCACCACGATGAGCGATGACGAGCGGGCACTCATCGGCTGGACCGGGAATGGCGCAGGATGAGAG
Organism: Alphaproteobacteria bacterium; assembly: GCA_016869315.1. Lineage (GTDB taxonomy): Bacteria > Pseudomonadota > Alphaproteobacteria > Rhodospirillales > Rhodospirillaceae > VGEM01. Next base: position 13,587 of record VGEM01000022.1, read on the forward strand.
CGCGCCGACCAAAGCGGCTATGGCGAGACGAGGAATCATGGCTTTTACCATACCACTGCCGGAACGATATCGTCGGAGAAATGGTGAACGGCTGATCCACTTCGGACGATGTGGATGCATCGATTGCACCGCGGTATGATCTCTGCCGCACGTTGTCGATGACCGGCGAGATCAGAGATAGGGCATGAATTCATGAGCACTTCGGGCTTCAAGAGCGCCCTCGATCTGGCGCGCTTGATTGATCATACTTTGCTTAAGCCTACAGCGTCCCAGGCGGACATCGGCATTTTATGTCGCGAAGCGATCGCCCATGGGTTCTGGTCGGTTTGCGTCGCCGGCACCTGGGTTGCGACCGCCCACATGGCCGTCCGAGGCAGCCCCGTCAAAGTCTGCGCGGTTGTCGGCTTTCCTCTTGGTAATGCCTCAAGCACGGCGAAGGCGGCCGAAACTGCCGCAGCAGTCAAAGATGGCGCCGACGAAATCGACATGGTGATCAATCTTGGCGCGCTTAAAGCGGGTGACATCGATACCGTGACAAGCGATATCCGCAACATCGTCACCGTGGCCGCGGGACGGCCGGTTAAAACGATCCTGGAGACCTGCTTTCTGACTGACGGCGAGAAGCGCATCGCCGCCAAAGCCGCGGTCGCGGCCGGGGCGGCGTTCGTCAAGACATCGACGGGGTTCGGGCGCGGTGGCGCAACGGTTGCCGACGTCACCCTTCTTCGCCAAGCCGTCGACGCCGGCACTGGCGTCAAGGCCTCCGGGGGCATTCGCGATCTCGCCACAGCTACGGCAATGGTTGCCGCGGGCGCAACCAGACTCGGCACGTCTGCGAGTGTGGCGCTGATGTCGGAGCTGGCGGGCGGGCGGCCGAAGACGGCCGATATCAAGAGCTACTAACCGCGATTTCAGTGCGAATCACGGCTGTTCTGAGGAGTCTCCGGCGCCGTGACCTTGGCAAACAGATACTCGAGATCGTCGTATTCGAATTCGACGCCGAAGGTTTCGTACTGCGTCATCACCCGCTCGATGATGCGGCGGCTGAAGTCGTTTGCCGAGAGATCGAGTCCCTCGGCCTCGAACTCTCGCGTTGCAGCAAGAGCCGCCTGAATCGCCGGAAACAACGACTTGGCAAATCCAGCGCGCGTCCACAGCGCCGCCACGCCTTGATCGGTCCGGAGCTGAATCATGGCGGTCGCAAAGGGCACGCTGGCGCGCCGCGCCAGGGCATGTTCGAAGAACACCCGATGCCCCATGCAGATCGCCCGAAGAACGAGCGACGCGGTCAATCGATTGGTCAATTCGAGCTGCGCTGCTAGCGTCGCAATCGCTTGTTCGGAATATCCCCGTGCCAAGTCGACCGTCGCGCGTTCGCGGGTGGCGAGCACGAGTTCCAGGGCCGTCGAGGTGTCGAGTTTATGCCGCTGCATCAACCGCTCGCGGAGATGATCGGCCACCAGGGCCGTTAAGCGCTCGGCGACGTGGACCGGCAGGTCAGTGCGATCGATCAATAGCGTCGTGACGCGAGGCTCGGTTCCAAACCGATTCACCATGAGATCGAACGTCGTCTCGGCGATCACGGCGCCGCGATGGGCAGCGACTAACGCCACGACATCTTCGTCGCCGTGGGTCACGAGCGCTTCCGTCACCGGCCCCGGCAGACTCTCGCGCCCCGCTATGGCGCGCATCTTGGCGGGGTCACGTTGAACGGCAATGATCTCGACCAGATCTTCGGTCGTCATCACCGGTGAGTGTTCGAGGATCGGCAAGGCGATCAATTCAACGTCCGCCGCCAATGCCTTGGCGATGTCGCGCGGGATCGCCGCGTTTGATTTGAGTTTCTCGGACAGCGCCTGGCGCACGCGCACTTCGGCGTCTTTGAGCATGATGCGGAAGATCTCGACCGCGAGCGCGACTTCGGCCGGCGAAAACGCCCCTAGGTCAAAATCCGCCGCAAGCCGCGCTGCGGTCGAAATGCGCGACGCACTCGACGGGTCGCGGGTGAGTTTCTCGACATCGCTGATGGAAATCATCGCGGCGCTAAACGTGATGCTGAGGTCCTTTGTTCGTTTTTATTGGTCGCTATCTCATCCGAAGTTTGGACTCGATACAACCTCTAAAAGCGAATCGTCTTCAATTCGCAATCCCAGATACGACGACGCACTCGGACACGATTAGCGCTTTTGTATGAATTTACAGGCGCGAGGGAATCGAATCAGCGCCGGGTAGCTACGACTTTGTCGAAGTGGGCCCAAACGCCCTCGGCACCGTGCCACTGTCCACGGGTCGCGCCCTTCGAATACTCGGTCGCGCGAGTCTCGAAGAAGTTGGCGTGTTCGACCCCGTTGAGGATCTGGGTCAACCACGGCAGCGGGTGGTCTTTGATGTCGTAGACCTGGGGCAAGCCCAATTGGCCAAGGCGCCAGTCGGCGATGTAGCGGATGTAGGCCTTGATGTCGTCTGGGGTCATGCCGTTGACCGGACCGAGACCAAAGGCCAGGTCGATAAACTTGTCTTCCAGGCCAACAACCGTCTTGGCGCAGTCGACGATGTCATCTTTCACCGTCTGCGTGAGACAGCCGGTTTCACGGGTGAAGGTATGAAACAGCTTGATCATCGCATCGCAATGCAGGCTTTCGTCGCGCACCGACCATGAGACGATCTGGCCCATGCCCTTCATTTTGTTCTGCCGCGGGAAGTTAAGCAGCATCGCGAAGCTCGCGAACAGCTGCAGCCCCTCGGTGAAGGCGCCGAACATCGCGACTGTGCGGGCAATGTCGGGATTGGTCTCGACCCCGAAGGCCTGCATGTAGTTATGCTTGTCGGCCATCTCCTTGTAGTCGAGGAACGCCGCGAACTCGGCCTCGGGCATGCCGATGGTCTCGAGCAGCAGCGCATAGGCCGCGATGTGAATCGTCTCCATGTTGGAGAACGCCGCCAGCATCATCTTCACTTCGGTCGGCTTGAAGACGCGAGCGTAGCGCACCATGTAGTTATCGTTCACCTCGACGTCGGACTGGGTGAAGAAGCGAAAGATCTGCGTCAGCAGATTGCGCTCTTCGTTGGTGAGTTTGTTGGCCCAATCCTTGCAGTCCTCGCCCAGCGGAATTTCTTCCGGCATCCAATGGATCTGCTGCTGGCGCTTCCAGAATTCGAACGCCCACGGATAACGAAACGGCTTGTAGCTGTGGCTTGGCGTCAACAAACCCGACAAAGAGGCGCCTTGATGCGGCGCGGCGACGATCACAGGGGAGAGGTTATTCATAGCGACGTCCGATCTGACTCGGGTTTGGCGGAGCAGGCAATCGTTACTGGCAGGCCAAACATTCCTCGTAGTCGGTCTTCTCGCCGATGGCCAGCGGCTTCTCGGGCCAGGCCCGGGTATTGTCGCCCTCGACACCGGCGAAAGCGGCGCGCTGCACCGACTTGGACCGCAGGTAATACAGGCTTTTCACGCCCGATTCCCATGCCTTCCAGTGGAGCATCATCAGATCCCACTTATCCACATCCGACGGCAGGAACAGATTGATCGACTGGCCCTGGCAGATGAACGGCGAGCGATCGGCGGCGAACTCGACGACCCAGCGCTGATCGATCTCGAAGGCCGTCTTGTAAACTGCCTTTTCCTCGTCAGTCAGACCGTTCAAATGCTGGATCGAGCCCTCGTGCTCGAGGATCGAATTCCAGGTCGCGGAATTGTCGAGGCCACGGCTGGCCAACAGCTTTTCGAGGTACGGATTCTTCACCGCGAAAGAACCAGACAGCGTCTTGTGCGTGTAGATGTTGGCCGGGATCGGCTCGACACAGGGGCTGGTGCCGCCGCAGATGATGCTGATCGAGGCGGTCGGGGCAATCGCCAGCTTGTGCGAGAAGCGCGCCAGCACGCCGGATTCGGCGGCATCGAGGCAAGCGCCTCGTTCCTCAGCGAGCTTGACCGACGCGGCGTCGGCCTGGCGGCGGATATGCTTGAACATCCTGATATTCCAGGCCTTGGCCATGGCGCTCTCGAACGGGATGTTCTTCATCTGCAAGAAAGAGTGATAGCCCATCACGCCGAGACCGACAGACCGCTCGCGCATCGCCGAATACTTGGCCCGCTCCATCGAGTCCGGCGCGCGCTCGATGAAGTCCTGCAGGACGTTGTCGAGGAAGCGCATGATGTCCTCGACGAACTGCGGCTCGTCGCACCACTCTTCCCAGGTTTCGAGATTGAGCGACGACAAGCAGCACACCGCGGTGCGGTCCTGGCCGCGGTGGTCGGGACCGGTGTGCAACATGATCTCGCTGCACAGGTTCGACGTCGTCACCTTGAGGCCGAGATCGCGCTGGTGGCGCGCCATCGAGCGATTGACCGTATCCGAGAACAGCAGGTACGGCTCGCCGGTCTGCAAGCGCAGCTCGAGAATCTTCTGCCACAGCTCGCGCGCATTGACGTGCTTGCGCACTTCGTTGGTCTTGGGGCTGCGCAACGCGAATTCCTTGTCGTCGCGCACCGCCTCCATGAACTCGTCGGTGATGTTGAGGCCGTGGTGGAGATTGAGGCTCTTGCGGTTGAAGTCGCCCGAAGGCTTGCGGATTTCGAGGAATTCTTCGATCTCGGGATGATGCACATCGAGATAGACCGCGGCGGAACCACGCCGCAGCGAGCCTTGCGAAATGGCGAGCGTGAGCGAGTCCATCACCCGCACGAAAGGAATGATGCCTGAGGTGTGGCCGCAGTTCCGAACCTTTTCGCCGATCGAACGCACCCGGCCCCAATAGGTGCCGATGCCGCCGCCGTTAGACGCCAGCCAAACGTTTTCGGTCCAGGTGCCGACGATGCCTTCGAGATCGTCGTTCACCGAATTGAGGAAGCACGAAATCGGCAGGCCGCGATCCGAGCCGCCATTCGACAGAACTGGCGTCGCCGGCATGAACCATAGCCGCGAGATGTAGTCGTAGATGCGCTGGGCATGCTCGATGTCGTCGCTGTAAGCCTTGGCGACGCGGGCGAACATGTCCTGGTAAGACTCACCGGGCAGCAGGTAACGGTCCTGGAGGGTCTCCTTGCCGAAATCGGTTAGCAGCGAATCCCGCGAACGGTCGACGCGAATCGACGGCACGACATCAAGAACGGCGGACTCGCGGTGCGGCTTACTACTTGGAGCGGTCTTAGCGGAGGATTGCGGGGCGGCAACAGCGGCAGAACCAACATTGAGCGCGTAATTCATAAGACCCCTCATCACCTAAACCAGCGGCGAGAAATTCGCCGCGCCAAGCCAATGGCGAAGAGGAGAATCGGACTCTGTCCCCGGACATCGAGTCGCGGAAGAATGCGCGAGCCGATGGAGCCTGAGTAACGACCCCGAAGGGTCGCTAAAGCCTCGATTTTTTGGGTTTCCGAACCGGTTTTCTTTAAAACACCGGCCTCGGCACCCCCTCATTTCCCCTCAAGTGCCCTAGATTTTGAGGTCTGAAGCACTTTCGCCACTGCATATGGTGTATGCGGGAGGCGAGTCCGTCAACTAGATTTTGGGGTTGAAACCAGTCAATCCACCAGATTTTGCGATGTGCAGTGCAACCTGAAGAGCGGGGCATATCTCATTGAAAAATGACAAGAAACTGTCAGCGCAAAAAAGCCCATCTTGCAGAAAAGAGATATGTGTCGAGCCCAATATTCATTGTGGAAATAAGAGCGTCGACACCCAAGATTTAGAAGCATTCGAATCTCGCAATTGTGCGATGCACAAATTTGACTGGACATCGATGGTGCGCCGCAACATAGTGGGCGCAAGAAATTATTTTCAAGCCATATGACAACGGACATCCGCCCCAATGACCCACAGCCAACGCGATCTGATCGACTTCCTCAAATCCGAGGCCAACGCCGCCATGGCCCGCGCCTGCCAAGGCAACCTACGTTCGGCGAACACCAACATCTCTGAGGCACAGGAATTGCTCGCGCTGCGCGCGCGGCTCCTCTCGCGCCTTTCGCCCGCGAACGAAACGGTTCAGTTCGAACTGCCGTTCCTCAAGCAAGCCGCATAAGACCCGCGACATCGAGTCGAATTTGACGCCCGAGTCGCAAGACTCGGGCGTTTTTCGTTGCGCGTTTGAGGCACAAATTTCAAGGCTCAAATGCGATTCATGTTTCGTTAAAACGTGACCATTAGTTGTCGCGTCATGAGCTTCGATCGTGTCGTCGGCGCGATAGACACGCAAGTGACGGCGACCTCCGATCGAAGCCAAGAGTTTCCTTGCCCCCGGTTCGAGAAGGCCGGGCGCGGGCCGATGAAAACGCTGGGGCTTCTCTCTTCCCTCCCCACCCCACACCCCAGCACACTGCGGCGGATCCGCGAGGATCCGCCGCCTTTTTTTGTGCCGCGCGGTTCGATCTGATCTCTTCGCCGCGCGCCAATTCTGGTGGCTGAAATCGCCCGCAAAAAGTCCTGGATGCGCGCGTGAACTCGCGGCAAGACCAACCGAAATTCGGGAGATGCCATGGCCACCATCGCGCGCGGCTTCGTCGACGTCTCGGACGGGCAGATTCATTTCCGCCATGCTGGCCAAGGTGGCGTGCCGCTAGTCATGATTCACGGCGAACCGGCGTCGTCGTATGTGCTGACGCCCTTGGTCGCGCGTCTTGGCGATACACGGCGCGTGATCGCGCCGGACACACTTGGCACAGGCGATTCCTCGCGCCTGCCGTGGCCGCGCCTTGAGGTCACCGATCTGGCGCGCGTGGCAGCGGAAGCGATCGACCGCCTCGGCCTCAAGACATTCGATCTCTATGGCAACTACACGGGCGGGCACGTCGCGACCGAGCTTGCGCTCGCGCATCCTGACCGCGTGCGACGCCTCGTGCTTGACGACGCCGGCTTGATTCCCGAGGCCGACATTCCCGACCTCGTCGCCAACTACGTTCCCGACATCTCGATCGATAGTCATGGCGCGCAGCTGAACCGGCTCTACGACTGGGTGCGAGATCAGTACATCTATTTCCCGTGGTATCGCCGCGACCGGGCCCACTGGCGCAACATGGACCTGCCCTCGCCCGAGGTTCTCTTCGCCAAGACGATGGAAGTGCTGAAGGGGAAGGACTCGATGCCGATCATTTTCGCGGCAGTGTTCCGGCACGACCTTCGCTCGGCCTTGACGCGTCTGAAGGTTCCCGCGCTCACCACCGACGAGGAATTGTCGCTGGTGCCAGGGGCCAAGCCGCTGGGGCTCAAGTTCCGCGAAGCGGTCAGTGCGCCGGCGGACTACGTCGACGACAAGGCCCGGCGAATCGCCGCGTTCCTGGACGCCCCGTGAAGAAAGTCATCGGACTCGTGCTGGCCCTGATTGGACCGGTCAAAGCCGACGATACGACCTTGATTGTCGCATCGACCCAGGCCCCCGGATCCAGCATGCGGCCGGCGTTTGTCGCGTTTGGTGAGAACGTCAAGAAGGCCTGGGTCGGTCCACTCGACGTGAAGCTTCTGATCGATGGCGAGAGCGGCTCGGAAGAAACCTCGCTCGCCGCGCTTCGCCGCGAACGCGTCCATTTCAGCTCGGTCACGATCGCGGCGGCGGCCACGGCCGTCCCTGAACTTGCCGTGCTGATGGCTCCTTACATCTTTGAGGATGATGTCGAGGCCGACTATGTCCTCGACAATCACCTGCTCGAGGCGTTCAGGCCGTTGTTCGCAGCTCGCAATATTCATCTCATTCGATGGATCGATTCGGGGTGGGCCAATGTCTACGCCGCCAAACCGGTCAACGGACCGGAAGATCTTAAAGGCCGCCGGATGCGGGCGGCGTCGATCCGTTCGGCGCAAACATTTCTCACGTCGCTAGATGCGGATGTCGTACCGCTGACTTTTGCCGACACCATCCCGGCGCTCCAGACGGGCCTGATCGAGGGCGGCGCTACGGCCACGTTCATGTACCTCTCGGGCGGCCTCCAGACCTATGCACCCCATTTGATTCTGACGCGCCACGCCATCAACCCCGGCGCCGTGGTGGTGTCCAAGTCTTGGTTTGACCGGCTCGGTCCTGAAAACCAACACGCCGTCGAGCAATCCATGGCGGGCGCCGATGAGATGCGACGGGCCGTACGGATCGACGCCTGCACGGCCATGGCCCGTCTCGCCAAAGAAGGAGTCGCAGTTCGCATTCCGTCGGTTGACGAACGCGCGCGCTGGATGAAAGCCACGCGATCGGCCGACCAGGCGCTGATTGACGACATCGGCGGCGAGACCGCCGCAATCCTCGCCGCGGTTGAACGCGGCAAGTCCGAGGTAAAACGACGCCGGGCCGAGTTGCCGGCTAGCGTCACAGCG
>VGEM01000023.1 GCA_016869315.1 Alphaproteobacteria bacterium
AGGCGGCCGGGAAGGGAGGTCAGCATGCCTCTCTATAAACAATTGTCAGGAAACGAAAAAGACGGCGAACCGCCACGCTGTGCGCATCCCCGCCATAACCTGTACGGTTCCATCCCCGCGAGGGGGCTTTGACCATTGAGCCATTTGCCGGGATGCTTCGTATCAACGGCCACCAAGGCCGCGTCCGCCCTTGCTCCATAAGAAACTCCAATCGAAGCTCCAGCCGAAATTGCAACCGAAGCCAAGCATTGAACCCATGAACCTCTCCCGCCGCGTCTTGAACAGTGCTTCGTCAGCCGCCGCCCTGCTTCCGGCCACCGTTCGCGCCCAGGCCGGCGATCCCGTCGGCAAGGTCGATCGCGTTCAAGGCACGGCGCGGGTCGACCGCAACGGACAGGTCACGGCGCTCGCCGCGGAGGCGCAAATCTTCGAGGACGACGTCATCACCACCGGCGCCGACTCGCGGGTGAGCATGACGTTCATCGATGAATCGACACTGACCATCGACACTGACCATCGGCGCCGACGGCGAAATGGTGATCGATGCCTTCGTCTTCAACAAGGAAGGCCGCCGCAATTCGGTGATTTACAATTGGGCCGCCGGCGCGTTCCTGACCAAGACTGGCGCGGTTGGAAAGGCCAATCCCGAGGATGTCGCCGTCCGAACGCCGGTTGTCACCATCGGCATTCGCGGCACTCAGTTCTGGGGCGGACGGCTCGAACGCGACTTCGAAGTGCTGGTGCTGGAAGGGCGGGTTGTCGTCACGAATGCCGCCGGGCCGGTTGAACTCGGTCCCAATCAAACAACCGCGGTGATCGATGCAAACACTGCGCCGGCGGCGGCGTCGGTGATGCCCGACGATCGGCGCACGCGGGCTTTCGCGACGGTGCAGTTCCAAAATTAGCGCAACAGGTAGGTGGGCGATCAAATGCGCCGATGTGGCGTTTCCGCTTGACGCAAACCACGGCGCAGAGTTGATTGGCCCCGACGGCGCATGTTGCGCCGCCGGAGTCGAAAGATCGTGATGCCGCTCAAACGCTGGCCATCTCCCACAATTCTGCAACGCCTTCACGACGCCGGTCTTCGCCCGACCCGGCAACGTCTGGCGCTGGCCAAGATTTTGTTCGGTGCCGGTGACCGCCATGTCACGGCCGAGGAGCTTTTCACCGAGGCCAAGACGAAGCGGGTGAAAGTCTCGCTGGCGACCATTTACAACGCGTTGCATGACTTCACGAGCCGCGGGCTTCTCAGGGAAATCTCCATCGAATCGGAGCGTTCCTATTTCGACACCAACGTCACCGACCACCACCATTTCTTCTTCGAACGGTCGGGTGAGTTGCAGGACCTCGGCCTGGATCAGGTCAAGATCGCGAGCCTGCCGGCGGCGCCCAAGGGCGCCAAGATTGCCCGGGTCGACGTCGTGATTCGGGTCACGGATTAGAATAATTCTAAGTTAATTGACTTCGGGCTCGGCCGTGCTATACCCGGCCCATCGGTGGCGGTCGACCCGCGGCCCGATCGGTTGTTTGCGATCGGAGGGCCGAGGGCGCGTAGAATGCGCGGCGCGACTTGCCCCCCGTGATCTGGATCAACACACCCAAACAACCGTGGAGGGACCATGCCCAATCTCAAGGGATCGAAGACCGAAGGTAATCTGAAGGCCGCGTTCGCCGGCGAAAGCCAGGCCAACCGCCGCTATCTCTATTTCGCGCAAAAGGCCGACGTTGAAGGCCACAACGACGTGTCGGCGCTGTTCCGCTCGACCGCGGAAGGCGAGACCGGCCACGCTTTCGGCCATCTCGAGTATCTCGAAGTCACGGGCGATCCCGCCACCGGCCATCCGATCGGCGAGACCCGCGCCAACCTGAAGGCCTCGGTCGCCGGCGAAACCCACGAGTACACCGACATGTACCCGGGCATGGCCAAGACCGCCCGCGAGGAAGGCTTCGCCGAGATCGCCGACTGGTTCGAGACCTTGGCCAAGGCCGAGAAGTCGCACGCCGGCCGTTTCCAGAAGGCCCTCGACACCCTTTGATAGATTGAAAAGCGCCCGGCCGGATCGCGCAGCTCGCGAAACCCGGCCGGGCGTTTCTTTTTTTGAGTTATCCCGATGCGCGAAGGCAGTCTCGAAGCCCCGACCCGTCATCCGATCGACTGGGCCAATCCGGACTTCATCGATCCCGCCAAGCTCGACGCCGAAATGCGGCGTCAGTTCGAGATCTGTCACGGCTGCCGGCGCTGCTTCAATCTCTGTGATTCATTTCCGCGGTTGTTCAAGCTGGTGGACGACGCCAGCGACGACGAGTTGCATGGCGTCAAGTCCGACGACTTCAAGTCCGTCGTCGATGCCTGCACGCTGTGCGACATGTGCTATCTCACCAAGTGCCCGTACGTGCCGCCGCATGAGTTCAATCTCGACTTCCCGCATTTGATGTTGCGCTATCGCGCGGCCGAACATGCGAAGCGCGGGACAGGCTTCTGGGACAAGCAACTCACCGAGACCGATCGCAATGGCAAATTCGCGGGCCTCGTTCCGGGGCTTGCCAACTGGGGCTCGGCGCGCGGCAACGGATTGACCCGGCCACTGCTTGAAGCGGTCGCCGATGTCGATCGCAATGTCGAGCTGCCCAAGTATCACGGCACGACTTTTGCCGATCGCGCCGCCGCGGCACCTCCGGCACGCGCGACCGATGCGCCGGCGAAGGGGCGCAGGGCGGTGATCTTTGCGACCTGCTTTGCCAACTATAACAACCCCGACCTCGGCATGGCGGCGCTGCGCGTTCTTGCCAAGAATGGCGTCGACGTGGTGGTCGCCTACCCCGGCTGCTGCGGCATGCCGCAGCTTGAGCAGGGCGACATCGCCCGTGTCGCTGACGCGGCGCGGATGATCGCGCGGGCAATGAAGCCCTATATCGACGAGGGTCGCGACGTGATTGCGCCGGTGCCGAGCTGCGGTCTGATGCTCAAGTTCGAATGGCCGCTGATCGTCAAGGACGATTCCGATGTGAAGCGCCTCTCTCGATCAACCTTCGACATTTGCGAATACGTGGTCGACATCGCCAAGAAAGAGGGTCTCGCGCCCGGCCTGAAGCCGATTGAGGGCGGCGTGGCTTTGCACCTGGCGTGCCACGCGCGAGCCCAGAACATGGGCCCCAAGGGCGCCGAGTTGCTCCGGCTTATTCCACAGAACTCGGTTGCGATCGTCGAGCGCTGCTCGGGGCATGGCGGGTCCTGGGGCATCAAGAGGGGCAACTTCGAGGTGGCGACCAAGTTCGCCAAGCAGACGGTGCAGAAGGGCATCGCCGCCAACAAGGCGGCTCTGGCCTCCGAGTGTCCGCTCGCCGGCAAGCATCTCGCCCAGGGATATGAAGCCGAAGGCAAACAGGTCAAGGCCGAGCATCCGATCGAGATTTTCGCTCGCGCCTATGGGGTGATGTGATGACCCGCCTCATCACCCGGGCCGATCTCATGCCGATGGCCGAGTATGGCAAGATCAGACGCGAGCATCGCCGCAAGCTGGTCGAGATCAAGGCAAAGCGCCGGCTGCTGGTTGGGCCCTTCGCCACGTTCCACTTCGAGAACTACGACACCATGTGGGCCCAGGTGCACGAGATGCTGCTCGTCGAGAAGGGTGGCGAAGAGCAGATTGAGGGCGAACTTGCCGCCTACAATCCGCTCATCCCTCAGGGGCGCGATCTCTGTGCAACCATGCTGATCGAGATCGAGGATGAACTGAAACGCCGGCGCGTGTTGGCCGGTCTTGGCCACATCGAGAATTCGATCTCACTCAGCTTCGCGGGCGAGACGGTGGCCGGCGTTCCGACCGACGACACCGAGCGCACCACGCCCGACGGCAAGGCCTCGGCGGTGCATTTCCTGCACTTCCGCTTCACCGATTCTCAAGTCGCCAAATTCCGCACCCCAGGCACGCAAATCGTGCTCGGCATCGCGCACCCGAATTACAGCCACATGGTCGTCATGCCCGACGCCATGCGCGAGTCATTAAGCACTGATCTTAAATAGTATTTTGCATCAAAAATAGGGTCGTAACCTATTTAGCCCCTATTTGACTAGTCGAGGGCTTCGGTGGGGTAGAGGCCCCAGAGGGCAGCGCGGGCGAGCCAGCCTTGGTGACCGGCGACCTCGACCCGGCAGGACGCGCTGCCCGCGGGGCAGCGTTGCAAGGTCACCGTCACGCCCGGCTCGAGGGTTGCAATCACCTCGGCCAGTTCGAGTTCGGTTTTGCGAAGCGGCACGTTGCCCGCGTCCTTGTTCACCACTGCGCTCCGCCGGCCGCTGAGCATGCTCTGGTGAACCCAGCCTTCAGCGCCGTCGGAGTCGCGGATTCGCCGCCAGGTTTCGTATTCGGCGATCACCTCGACCGGCAGCCCCTTGCGCACGTAGACCCATTCGATCTGGTAGCGCACACCGGGGCCGATGCGGAGATTGACCGGATTGGTCCGAAGCGACACGAAACGCGGCACCGGCAATTGCCCCGCCGGGTCGGCGCGGGTCGACTGCTCGTTGGGCTCCGAGTCGGTGGGTTCCGGCTCTTGTGCGACGACGGCGAATGATATCGCTGCGGCGGCGACGCCGGCCACCAGTCCTGCCGCCCATCGTGTAAGACAAAAGCGATCCATGGTCCGGCGGTTCTTCTGCCTGCAATCGGCGTCAAAGGCAACGCAAGCCCGACGTCTCGGTCCGGAAAAGGGCCTTGGCCGCTTCGGCAGGCCCAGCGTAGGGTGCAACTATCAATCGGAACCCTGTGAACGCACCCGTGGCCCGCCCTAAACCCATTGTCGTCGTCACGCGCAAGCTGCCGGAAGCGGTCGAGACCCGCATGATGGAGCTGTTCGAGGTGCGTCTGAATACCGACGACCATCGTTTCAGCCGCCACGAACTCATCGCCGCCATGCAAACGTGCGATGTGCTGGTGCCCAATCTGGCCGACACCCTCGACGCCGAGGTCATCAAGGCGGCTGGCGCGAACCTGAAATTGATCGCCAACTTCGGCAATGGCACCGACCATATCGACGTCGCCGCCGCTCATCGTCGCGGCATCTCGGTCACCAATACGCCCGATGTTCTGTCCGAGGATACGGCCGATCTGACCCTTGCCCTGATGATCGCCGTGCCGCGTCGCCTGGTCGAAGGCGCCGGTCTCATTCGCACCGGAACCTTCAAGGGCTGGGGCCCGACCCACATGCTGGGGCATCGCTTCTCGGGCAAGCGCCTCGGCATCATCGGCATGGGACGCATCGGGCTCGCTGTCGCCAAACGCGCCCGCGGCTTTGGACTGTCGATCCACTATCACAATCGCCGCCGCGTCCATCCCGAGATCGAAGCCGAGGTTGAGGCGACTTATTGGGAGAGCCTCGACCAAATGCTGGCCAGGGTCGACATCGTCACGGTGCATTGTCCGCACACGCCGGCGACGTTTCACCTGCTCTCGGAGCGACGCCTCAAATTGCTGAAACCATCGGCCGTGTTGATCAACATGGCGCGCGATGAAATCGTCGACGAAACGGCGCTCATCCGCCTGCTCGAAACACATCGCATCGCCGGCGCCGGTCTCGACGTCTTCGCCCACGAGCCCGCCGTCAATCCCAAGCTGCTGTCGCTGCCGAACGTCGTGCTGCTGCCGCACATGGGATCCGCCACCATCGAGGGCCGCATTGCGATGGGCGAGAAAGTGATCATCAACATCCGGGCCTTTGCCGACGGGCATGCGCTGCCCGATCGCGTTGTTCCGGCGCTGGGCGAGCGATGAGGCTCTGCCTCGACGGCCGCGTCGTCGAAGCCGCCGCAGCCGGGCTTGATCCGGAGCATCCCGAGACGGGACTGATCGAGGGGGTCGATGAGCTCATCGCTCTCAAGGCCGGACGAGCGCGGCGTTTCGATGGACTAGAGACGCGTCTCAGGGCTGGAGCCAACGCGCTCAAGCTCGAATGGTCGATGCCCGCAACCCAGCTGCAGGGCTGGATCGCACGGCTCGCCGAAGAAAACGCGCTGTTCGACGGCGCCGCCCGGATCGTGTTCGGCCGCACACCCGACCAAAAGCCGCGACTCATCATCGCCACCGTGCCGCGGCCGGAGGTCAGCGTCGTCTGCGCCGCGATTGCTGCGGATGTTGTGAGAACCACGCCATCGCTGACCTATTCGCCGCTGATGGGTCCCGAACGCTCAAAAGCAGCCGCAGTACTGGCAAAATTCGATGCCGAGGGCGCCATTATCCTCAACGCCGCCGGTCGTGTCGCCGGCACGACAACCGGCGATGTTTTTGTGTTGCGCGGCGGGGCGCTGGTCACGCCGCCGGCGTCGGAATACCCGACCAACAGCCTGACCAGATCCGAGGTCATACGACTTGCCCGCGCCGAGGAAGCGCCCGTGTCGCTGGACGACCTGCGCGCGGCGACTGAAATCGCCGTCGCCGATGGCGTCGGACTTCATCCGGTGATCGAACTTGACGGCGCGCCCGTGAACGGCGGCGAGCTGGGCTTGATCACCAGTTTGATCGCCGCGCGAATCTAGCCGGCCTTCAGGCCGCAGGCCTCGCCGATTGCCTTGTAGGCCGCCGTGAACCCTTGCAGCGAAAAGGTGTCGGTCGTCGGCGTCCCGCGCGACGAAACGCCTTTGACCACCATCGAGTTGGCCGTGATGAAGGCCTGCACCAGGTCTTTATCGGTCTTGGCGTCGCGCGCCCAGGCGCGCCCCTCAACCGTGAAAAGATCGAACCGCCTGCTGCCGACGGCGACATTGGCGTCGGTATCGGGCTTGTAGTAATAACCGGCGACGATATTGACCACGTCAATTGCCTGCTCGGCCGGGCGATGGGTGATCAGCGCCTGAACGTCGCCCCGGCTCTTGTACGCGCCCTCCGACTTGATCGGGATCGATGCGGCATAGCAGACCTGCTTGCCGCCTTCGTCGTAACTGAACGCCGACCACTTGCCGAAGGTTCCGAGGGTTTTGACTTCCTGGGCGCCGCCGCCGGTCGCGGCCAGCGCCAGAATCATCGCAACGAACGCAATCCTGCGCATCGAATCATCACTCCATTGAATGGTCGCCGATTTTGAGTCGGGAGACTCGCCGACGCAAGAGTCGGTCGCGGGTCAGCTCTCGATTTCGGACACGGTGCCGGTGATCTTGCCGCCGGTAGCGACCGTGATCGACCGGTACGAAATCTGGCCACGAACGTGGCCCGAGGCCGCGATATCGAGATGCGTGCGCACCTTCAGCTCGCTCTCGAACACGCCGGCAACCACGGCTGAGTCGACGTCGGCCGAACCCTTGAGAATGCCGGTGGTCGCGACCTCGATATCGTGCACACCGGCGATCTTGGCATCGACCGCGCCTTAGACCGTCAAATGCAGGCAACCGGAAATTTCACCATTGATGCGGACCTGGCGACCGACGATCAGGCGCTTGCCCTCGATTTCGGCTTCGGCCGCCTTGACGGAGGCGGGGCTCGGAATTTCGGTGACGCGGCGCGCCGGCTGCGGGACGAACCCCGGAGCGCCGCTGCGCTCATTGGCCGGCGGCGCGATCGACGTGATCGGTCCGCCCTGCTTGCCGACCGTGTTGCCAACCAAAGCCGGTTTCAAGGGCGGACGAACGCCGCCCGCGCGAAACGCAAAGTGCGGTAGCTGGCCGACGTCGCCGTCGGCGCCTTCAGGTGTCGCTTGGGTAGTGTCGGAATGCTCCGACATGTTCCGTCCCATCCTCATCTCAGGCCGCGATCTTAGGTGCCGCGGTGACCGTCCACGCTAGGTGCGGACGGTTAATTTATGGAAAAGATGTACCATGGCCGCGCCGCCCACGACAGGCATGACCAAATTCAGAAGGGGGATGGTTAACAGCCCCGCCGTGATCGACCCCGCGAGCCACAGTGTGCCGCCGTGGCGCGAGCGCAATTCCTTGACGGCCGCCGGGGACAGATGTCGGAGGGCCACGGTCTCGAAGTAGTCTCGGCCGATCAACCGCCCGTTGATCGCGGCAAAGACGATCAAATTGAGCGGCGGAAAAAGTAGCAGAAAGAGATAGAGCGGCAGGCACAGGAGATTGATCCCAATCGACCAGGCGGCCAATCGCAGCGCCGAGCCGATCGCTTCGCCGACGGGAATCGCCCGCGCGGGTCCTCGCGCCGGATAGTGCAGCTCCTCGACCGCGGTGGCGACGGTGTCGAGGAATGCGCTCAGGATCGCAGTGACCAGGCCGGGGAAGAGGAACGTCGCAATGATCCCGGCCGCGAACCCCGCACCCCAATCGGCCAGGGCCTCGATCCATCCGACCTCCGAGATTTGGGTGTTGCGCAATATCCAGAGCAGGCTCGCGAACAACGCCGCATAGATGACGAGGGTCAAGGTCGCCGCACGGATGACCAGACGGAACACCCGTGGGTCTTTGAGTTGCAAGAAACCTTCGGTAAAAGCGCGCAGCATTGGGGGCCTGTGAGTACGACCAGGCTTGGTTATACTCCGGCTCCACCATCGTGCCGAATCGTTCGAGGTCTTTGCTCATGGCTGAAGCGCGTTACGACGTTGTCGGGATCGGCAGCGCCATCGTCGACATCCTGTCGCGCACCGATGACGATTTCATCGCCGCACAGGGTATGAGCAAGGGCACCATGGCCCTGATCACGGCCGATCAGGCCAAGGCGCTCTACGACAAGATGGGCAAGTCGATGGAGATGTCGGGCGGCTCGGCGGCCAACACCATGGCCGGAATTGCGGCGCTTGGCGGCAAACCCGCGTTCATCGGTAAGGTCGGCGCCGACCGCATCGGCGAAATCTTCGCCCATGACATCAAGGTCATCGGCGTGTATTTTCATGGCGGCGCAGCGCGGCCAACAAAGCTCCCAAGCGCCATGAGTTTGATCCTGGTGACACCGGACGCACAGCGCACCATGAACACCTATCTCGGCGCCTGCACCGAGCTTGGCCCCGACGACATCGATGCGCAGTTGATCGCCGACTCGCACGTTACCTATATCGAGGGCTACCAGTGGGATACGCCGCGCGCCAAGCAAGCGATCCGCAAGGCCTGCCAGGCGGCGAGCAAGGCCAAACGCAAGGTTGCGTTATCGCTGTCGGATCCGTTCGTGGTCGAGCGCCATCGCGGCGATTTGTCGCTCCTGATCGAAGACTATGTCGATCTGATCTTCGGAAACCAGGACGAAGTGTTCCGCCTGTTTCAGGTCAACTCGTTTGAAGAAGCGGTGACGCGCTTACGCCAGACCAATACACTCGCCTGCATGACGCGCGGCGCCAAGGGCGCGGTGGTGATCGATGGCGCGACCACGACCGAAGTCCCGGCGGCACCGATCGCCAAGGTGGTCGACACCACCGGCGCCGGCGACTTGTTCGCCGCAGGTTTTCTTTACGGCTTTACGCATGGTCGCGATCTGGCCCACTGCGCCAAGCTCGGCGCGTTGGCCGCGGCCGAAATCATCAGCCACATGGGCGCCCGGCCCGAAGCCGACTTGCGCGAGCTGATGACTAAAGCGGGGCTTTGAACTTCATCTGTCGTCCTGGCGAAAGCCAGGACCCACATTGTTAGGTGTTCAATTTCTCGAAGAAGTCGGTCCACTCCGGATTCATTTACTGAATCGCTTCAATCTTCCACGCTCGCTTCCAGACTTTCATCCGCTTCTCGCGAAGAATGGCCTCTTCAATGGAGTCGTGCGGCTCGAAATACACCAACTGCTTCACCCGATATTTCTTTGTGAATCCCGGAACCGCTCCATTGCGGTGTTCATGGACGCGACGCGCCAAATCGTTGGTCACACCGATGTAGAGCGTCCCGTTGCGGTGGCTGGCAAGAATGTAAACATAGTACGTCATGCGTTGCTCGAAGATGGGTCCTGGCTTTCGCCAGTACGACAGCTAGATTTCCGGTTGTCGCCCTGGCGTAAGCCAGGGCCCATATTGTCACAGGTTCCATTCTTCAGTGATTCGTCGCGCTAGAGTCTCGATGTTAGCCCCCGGAACATGATGCGCGTCTTCCACCGGGCATGAGTCATGTCCAACAAAAATTTTCAGCGCCGCGGACTCAAGCATCGGGACAGCGCCGTGTGAATCGCCAACGGCGGCGACGCGGTCGAGCTAATCTCCGATGTCCATGATCGATAAATTCAAAGTTAACGCCGTCTGGGCCCAGGTGTCATGGTTTGCTTGCCTTTCGAGCGGGTCAGAGGTATAGACCCGGCCCAGATCGGGGGCGGCGAGGTGCCGGCGGCACATCGCGCCCTTTTTTTCGTAAAAACAAAGACTTAGGAACGGAGCCGGAGCCCCATGGAGCTTCGCAACATCGCCATCATTGCCCACGTCGACCACGGCAAGACGACGCTGGTGGATGCGTTCCTGAAGCAGTCGGGCGCGGTTCGCGCCAACGCGCGCGTGCAGGAATGCGCGATGGACTCTAACGACCTCGAACGCGAGCGCGGCATCACCATCCTCGCCAAGTGCACCGCGGTCGAGTGGAACAATTTCAAGATCAACATCGTCGACACGCCCGGCCACGCCGATTTTGGCGGCGAGGTTGAGCGCATTCTGTCGATGGTCGATGGCGTCGTCCTGCTGGTCGATTCCGCCGAAGGGCCGCTGCCGCAAACCAAATTCGTGCTGTCGAAGGCGCTCGAGATCGGGCTGCGTCCGATTGTGATCGTCAACAAGGTCGACCGCCAGGACGCGCGGCCGCACGATGTCCACTCGGAAATCTTCGATCTGTTCGCAGCCCTTGGCGCCAGCGACGCTCAGCTCGATTTCCCGACTTTGTTTGCCGTCGGTCGTGAAGGCTGGGCGGTGCGCGATCTTGAGAAAGATAAGCGCACGGATCTGACGCCGCTGTTCGAGACCATTGTCTCGCATGTGCCGACGCCGAAGCGCGAAATTGACGCTCCGTTCGCCATGTTGGCCACAACGCTTGAGTACGATTCCTATCTCGGCCGCGTGCTGACCGGCCGCATTCACTCGGGCGTCGCCCGCGTCAACATGCCGATCAAGGCGCTGGCCCGCGACGGCAAGCTGATCGAACAGGGCCGCGCCACAAAGCTGTTGTCGTTCCGCGGCCTCGAACGCACTCCGGTCGAAAGCGCCGAGGCGGGCGATATCATCGCCATCGCGGGGCTCGAATCCGCCAACGTCGCCGACACGCTGTGCGATCCGGCGGTGGAGAAGCCGCTCGCAGCGCGGTCGATCGATCCGCCGACGCTGGCGATGACGTTCTCGGTGAACGATTCCCCGCTCGCCGGCCTTGATGGCGATAAACTTACGACCCGTATGATTGGCACGCGCCTGGCGCGCGAAGCCGAAGGAAACGTGGCGATTCGCCTGACCGAATCCGAGGATCGAGACTCGTTCGAAGTGGCGGGTCGCGGCGAACTGCAGCTCGGCGTGTTGATCGAGAACATGCGCCGCGAAGGCTTCGAGCTGTCGATCTCGCGCCCGCGCGTGATCTTCCAGCATGACGAGCAGGGCAAGCGCCTTGAGCCGATCGAGGAAGTCGTTGTCGATGTCGACGAGGCCTTCACCGGCGTCGTCATCGACAAAATGGCGCGGCGAAAGGCAGATTTGATGGAGATGAAGCCGTCGGGCGGCGGGAAAACCCGGCTTGTGTTCCACGCACCGTCGCGCGGCCTGATCGGCTATCACGGCGAATTTCTGACCGACACCCGCGGCACCGGCGTCATGCACCGGCTCTATCACGGCTACGCCCCCTACAAAGGCGCGGTCGAGAGCCGTATTGCCGGCGTTCTGATCTCGACCGAGACCGGCGAGGCCAATACCTACGCGCTTCACAATTTGATCGACCGCGGGCCGCAGTTCGTCGCCCCTGGCGACAAGGTCTACAAGGGCATGGTGGTCGGTGAGCACACCCGCGATGTCGACCTCGACATCAATCCGCTCAAGGCCAAGCAACTCACCAACTTCCGCGCGGCGATGAAGGACGACAAGCAGTTCCTCCCCCCGCCACGAGTCATGACCCTCGAGCAGGCGATCGCCTACATCCAGGACGACGAACTGGTGGAAGTGACGCCCAAGGCCATTCGGCTGCGCAAGCGCTTCCTCGACCCCAACGACCGCAAGCGCGCGGCCAAGCACGCGGCGGAATAGTTCGCGCTGGCGAGCTCGCGCCCATGTACGTATACTCATACGTACATGGGAGTGCAGCAGATGCCGCGCTATATAGGCACCGTTACGACGTCTGGATCCTCGGAAGCGATCCGATTCGAAAAGGAATTGTTCCGCCGCCATCCGGAATTCCGGCAACGGGCAAAGGTACGCGCCGACTACATCGGGCCAGGCAAATTTCTGGTGTCGGTAGTCGAGAAACCCAAGAAGCAGAAACCCGAGGAGTGGGTCGATCCGGTCATTTCGGCGTGCTTGGCCTTTCTGGAACGCGACATGCTGGAGCACCCGGAGCATGTTCGACCAATTCCCAGGCACGAAATCGCGCGGATGAAGCGGCTCACTCGTGGCGTCAAGGTTTCTGATGACGACGTGATTCCGGACGATATCACGCTTGAATGACCGTATCGGGGCCTTGGCGCATTCTTGCCCATCATCGCTGTATCGAGCAGCTGTCCATTCTCAATGACGCGGTTGAGGCTCTCGCCGAGGCCGACCCGTCCGGCTATGCGCAGCATCCGAAAGCGAGAATTCTTGCCCGCGTTCGACAGCTCATACTCGACGATATTCCACGCGATCCACTTGGCCCTCAGTTTCGTCTTGGCAAGACACTCGGCGGACCGTATGGGCATTGGTTTCGAGCCAAGTGGTTCGGCCGTTTTCGCCTATTTTTTCGATGTGACAGTCGGACTCGCACGATCGTTTACGCCTGGATGAATGACGAGAACACCCTTCGTAAGTCTGGTTCGAGATCGGATCCCTACATCGTGTTTCGTGGCATGCTGAAGGGGGACGAAATACCCGATGACTGGACCACCTTGTTCAGAAATGCGATTGGCGTCAAACCGCGCTAGCCCGGATTCACAACGCCGCCGCGACATGCGACAACCTCGCCATGGCGGACGCCGCGCCGAGACACGACTGGACGGCCGCACTCGCGGTTTATCTCAAGCGTCATGCCTTGGCGATGCTGGGCCTCGGCTTCGCTACAGGTCTGCCGTTCTTTCTTGTCTTTGATACACTCTCGGCGTGGCTGCGCGCCGACGGCTTGTCGCTCGAGACCATCGCCTTCTTCAGCCTGACAACGCTCGCCTACGCCTTCAAGTTCCTGTGGGCGCCGTGGGTCGATCAGACGCCGATCCCGTTTCTGACCGTGCGCCTCGGTTACCGCCGCTCATGGATGATCGTCGTGCAGATCGCCATCATCGTCGGGTTGGCAATGATCGCCGGATCAAGGCCGGCCGAGAATCTTGCCGCGGTCGCGTTGTTCGCCGTGCTGACCGGTTTCGCCTCGGCGACACAGGACATTGTTGTCGACGCCTGGCGCATCGAAGTCGCCGGCGAATCCGAACAGGGCGCCATGGCCGCCGCCCACGCCTGGGGCTATCGCGTCGCCTTGGTGATCGCGGGCGCGATCCCGCTGCTGTTGGCGGATGCGTTCAATTGGGCCGTGTCCTATGGCGTGATGGCGGCGCTGATGATCGTCGGCATCGCTGCCGCGCTGCTGGCCCCACGCGAACGCGCGCAGCCGACGCGCGAGATCACGAGATCGGGCCACGCGACAACCGCACCCGAGTATGCCGAATGGGTCGTCCGGCTCTTGGGTGTCGTTGGCGGCGCGCTCGTGCTGGGGTCGGGCCTCACGGGAAATTTTGAACTGTTGAAGATTGTCCTTTCGCCGACCGAAAAGATTGGTCCGGCTGGACAGTTGATCGCTGTGATCGTCGGCTTCGGCGCCATCGTCGCGGCGGCGTCGCCGATCCCCGGGCTTCCCACCGCGCCCGGCGCCTATCTTGCGCAAGCCTTCGGCGCGCCGTTGTCGGATTTCTTCACGCGCTTCCGTGGTCAGGCGATGCTGATTCTGGCGCTGATCTGCCTCTATCGAATTTCCGACTTTGTTCTCAACTTGATGAACCCGTTCTACATCGACCTCGGCTTCACGCTGACCGAGATCGCCGAGGTGCGAAAGATTTTCGGCGTGGTGATGTCGATGCTCGGCGTGTTCCTGGGCGGCGTCGCCATCGCCCGCTACGGACTGATGGGCCCGCTTGTCGTGGGCGCGCTCGCGGGGCCCATCTCGAATCTTGTCTTCGCCTGGCTGGCGATCCAGGGGCCCGAGGTCTCCGCGCTGTTCGTCGCCATCGGCATCGACAATGTCGCCGGCGGATTCTCCGGGACCTGCCTCATCGCCTATATGTCGAGCCTGACATCGGCGGGGTTCACGGCATCGCAGTACGCTTTGTTCACATCGCTTTATGCCTTGCCGGGAAAATTCATCGCCGCGGCCTCGGGCCGGATCGTCACCGCGGCCGCAGTCTCGGCCGAAAGCGGCGGGCTGTTCGCGCCCCTGACGTCGCTGTTCGACCGCCTGCCAGTGGGATCATTGGCCGAAGGCGCCAAACTCGCCGGCGTCAGCGCGGTGTCGCTAGGCGCCGGGTATGTGGTGTTCTTCGTCTACACGGCTGTCATTGGCGTCGTGGCGGTCGTGTTGACCGTGATGATCGCGGCGCGACGGTTGCGCCGGGGTTGATCATCGAAAGGGATTGCGGACGACGAGATCGCTAAAACGCCGTCCATGCTGCAAGTCTTCCGTGACGAGTTCTCTACAGCCCACCGACTGGGCGGCAGCGACGACCAAGCCATCGTAGATTCCAATTCCGTCGTTCTTTGCAAGGGCATAGGCCGCTGCTTGGACTTCTGGCGTCAACGCCACAACACCACGGACAACGTCATGAATATCCTGGAGCGCGCTGTCGATGTAATCCCAGGGCTGTCGGAGCTTGTTTCGCATGACATTGGTGAATTCAGACAAGATCTGAACACTGATCCAACCACGCGCCGCCAATTCGAAACGCGCGCGGGGAGCCTTGAGGTCGTCCGTCTTCGCGTAGACGAAAATGTTCGTGTCGAGAAAGATCATTTCCGGCTGTTGGCCTCTTCGCGATCGAACTTGTAGTCGGGCGGCAAGGTGAACGGATTCAGTGCCATCCGTCGAATGGCTTCCTCTGCCCGTTTGTTCTTCTCGACCTCAATCCGTGCGCCCTTGGCCTTGACGACATCGAGTTCATCGCCTGCCTTAAGGCCAAGCTCTTTGACGAGAGCCTTGGGCAGCCGAACCGCCAGGCTTCCGCCCCATCGCGAGACCAACATGGCACACTCCATAATATTATTCATGATATCCTATCTTAAGATGATATCATATCGGACGTGAGACCGCCACGGATCGCTTTTCGCTTCACAATTCCCGTAAATCTATCGTTCCGCCACGTCGTGTGCGCTCATCATCGCCGTCGACCAGTACCGAATCGCCACCCGCTTTCGAAGGCGATGGACTGAAAACGGATCGCGGGCGATCAATGCTTTGACCCGCGAAATATCTTTCGCCGCGACAATCCAAAGGGCGCCGCCAGCTGGACCATCGGGTCGCAATCGCAATGATCCTGCCGCCAATATTGATTTCTTGTTTCGCTTTAGGAACGCGAGGTGGTCCTTCATCCGATCGTGCCGAACGTTTAGACGTTTTCGATCATCGGTGAAGACGACGGCAAATAACATCTGTGACCGTCCCCGGTTCTCTTCGGAATCTAGATCAACTGCTCCACCACGCCGTGCGCGCCCATTAGGGCCATTTGGACCATGTCCGACACGGTCGCGTCCATTTGCACAATCTGCACCTGCTTCTCGAGGCCCATCAGCACCGGGCCAATGGTGGTGGCCGAGCCAAAGCGCTGCACCATGCGGGCCGAGATATTGGCGGCGTGCAGACCCGGCATCACCAGGACGTTGGCCGGGCCCTTCAGCCGGCAGAACGGATAGGTGTCGGTACGGTCGGGATCGAGCGCCACGTCGAGCCCCATCTCGCCGTCGTACTCGAAGTCGACTTTGGCCTTGTCGAGGAGCGCCACCGCCTGACGCATGGCGTCGGACACCGCGCCGGGCGGGTTGCCGAAGTTGGAATATGACAGGAACGCGACCCGCGGCGCATGCCCCATGCGGCGGGCGAGCGCCGCGGTCTCGATGGCGATGGTCGCCATGTCGTCGGGGTTAGGCCGTTCGATGACGGCGGTGTCCGCGACAAACAGGGTGCGGCCGCGGACGATGATCAGCGTCACGCCAAACGCAAGCCCGCCCTTCTTGACGTTGATCACCCTGAGCACGTCGTTGAACGCGGTGTGATAGGTGCGGGTCAGCCCCGTGACCATGCAGTCGGCATGGCCGTGGGCCACCATCGAGGCCGCGAAAATATTGCGGTCGAGGTTGACCATACGCTGGCAGTCGCGCCTGAGCACGCCGCCGCGCTGAAGCCGGCGATAAAGCGTGTCGAGATAGATCTTGCCCGCGTCCGATTCGCGCGCGTTGGTGATGGCGACCCCTTCGAGGTCATCGGACTTGAGACCGATCTCGACGACCTTGTCCTCGATCTTCTTGCGGCGGCCGACCAGAAACGGTTTGCCGTAACCGGCGTTGCGATAGGCGATGGCCGCGCGGATCGAGCGCTCTTCTTCCCCCTCGGCGAAGACAACGCGCTGCGGCCGCCGCGCGACGTCGGCGGCGATGGTCTGCAGGCTCGCAACCGTCGGGTCCAGCCGCGCGCGAAGCTGCGCGCGATAAGCATCTATGTCGTTGATCGGCTTGCGGGCGACGCCCGTGTCCATTGCCGCTTTCGCCACCGCCGGCGGCAAGGTGTAGATCAGTCTTGGATCGAATGGCACCGGGATGATGTACTCGCGGCCGTATTTGAGCTTGCGGCCCGCGTACGCCGCGGCGACTTCGTCCGGGACGTCCTGGCGGGCGAGCTCCGCCAACGCCCGGGCCGCCGCCACTTTCATGTCATCGTTGATGGTCCGCGCGCGGACATCGAGCGCGCCGCGAAATATGAACGGAAAGCCAAGCACGTTATTGACCTGATTGGCGTAGTCCGAACGGCCCGTGGCGACAATCGCGTCGGGCCGAACCGACTTTGCGTCTTCCGGCGTGATTTCGGGGTCGGGATTGGCCATCGCGAAGATGATCGGGTCCTTAGCCATGCCCTTGACCATCTCCTTGGTCACCGCGCCCTTGACGCTGAGCCCGAGGAAACCGTCGGCGCCCTTGAGCGCGTCGGCCAAGGTGCGCGCCTTGGTGTCGACGGCATGAGCCGACTTCCATTGGTTCATGCCTTCGGTGCGGCCCTTGTAAACGGTGCCTTTCGAATCGCACATGATGACATTGTCGTGCCTGACGCCGATCGCCTTGATCAGCTCGACGCAGGCGATGGCTGCCGCACCGGCGCCATTCACCACGAGCTTCACGTCCTTGAGCGACTTCCCGGTGATGTCGCAGGCGTTGATCATTCCGGCGGCGGCGATCATGGCCGTGCCGTGCTGATCGTCGTGGAACACCGGGATGTCCATCATCTCGCGCAGCCGCTGCTCGATGATGAAGCACTCCGGCGCCTTGATGTCCTCAAGGTTGATGCCGCCGAACGACGGCCCGAGAAATTTGACGCTGTTGATGAATTCCTCGACGTCCTTGGTGTCGACCTCGAGGTCGATGCCATCGACGTCGGCAAAGCGCTTAAACAGGACAGCCTTGCCTTCCATCACCGGCTTCGAAGCCAGGGCGCCAAGATCGCCAAGGCCGAGGACCGCCGTGCCGTTCGAAATCACCGCCACGAGGTTGCCCTTGGCGGTGTAGTCGTAGGCGGTATCGGGATCCTTGGCGATGGCGAGGCAGGGGGCCGCAACCCCGGGCGAATAGGCAAGCGACAGATCGCGCTGCGTGGTCAGCGGCTTGGTCGCCGTGATCTCGATTTTGCCGGGGCGGCCCGAGGCGTGAAGCGCCAGCGCCTCCTGGTCGACGTTCCGTGATGCATTCTGCGCCATGTGTAAAACCCCGGCCCAACTTCACTTTCCGCCATTTTGCTGGTCGCGCCGCAGGATGCAATGGCGTGGTCTCGTGTTGGGAGCAGTCGTGCTATACCGCGCGCTCCATGAACGACGCCGCTATAGATTCGACGCCCTTGATGGCGCAATACCACGCCGTCAAGGCGCAGTATCCGGACGCTCTGTTGTTCTTCCGGATGGGCGACTTCTACGAGTTGTTTTTCGACGATGCCGCCAAAGCAGCGGCTGCGCTCGACATCGCGCTGACCAAACGCGGCAAGCACCAGGGCCAGGATATCCCGATGTGCGGCGTGCCGGTGCATAGCCACGACTCGTACCTCGCGCGCCTGATTCGGAAGGGCTTCAAGGTCGCGGTCTGCGAGCAGCTCGAAGATCCCGCCGAGGCCAAGAAACGCGGATATAAGGCCGTCGTCAAACGCGACGTGGTGCGTTTGATCACGCCCGGGACCCTGACCGAAGATGCGCTGCTTGACGCCCGCAGTCACAATTATCTTGCCGCAGTCACTCTAGTTCGCGCCGAGTCGGATGCGCGATTAGGGCTCGCCTGGCTCGATGTGTCGACCGGCGCGTTTACCGCCGAAAGCGTCGCGACGGGATCACTGGCCGCGACCCTGGCCCGACTTGAGCCCGGCGAACTCTTGGTGCCCGACCGCCTGCTTGGCGACGACATGCTCAAGAGCGTCCTTGAGCCATGGACGGCGATTATCTCCCCGCTGCCGGCCAGCCGGTTCGATTCCGAGAACGCCCGCAGGCGGCTCGAGGCGCTCTACGGCGTCGGGACGCTTGAGTCGTTCGGCGCCTTCACGCGCGCCGAGATCGCCGCAGCCGGCGTGCTGGTTGACTATGTCGAGTTGACGCAGAAGGGCAAGTTGCCGCGGATCGATCGGCTGACGCGGGTCGCGCTTGGCGCCACGCTTGAGGTCGATACGGCGACGCGACGGAACTTGGAGCTTACCCGCACCATGTCGGGCGAGCGGCGCGGCAGCCTGCTCGCCACCATCGATCGTACCGTCACGGGCGCCGGTGCGCGATTGCTGGCGGCACGACTGTCCGCACCGCTGACCGACGTTGCGACCATTTCAGCGCGCCACGACGCGGTGGCGTTTTTTGTCGCGGCGACACGGGCGCGAGAAACATTGCGCGATCTGCTCCGTCGCTGTCCCGATATCGAGCGTGCCCTGTCTCGCGTCGCCATTGGCCGCGGGGGACCGCGCGATCTCGCGAACATCCGCGATGGCCTGGCGCTGGTGCCCGAGGTCGCCGCGGCGATCTCCGCCGCCGGCCAAAGTTTGATGCCGCCGCCCGCCGATATTGCCGCCGCTTGCGATGATCTTGGCGATCACGCGGTGCTGGTGGATCGTCTGCGCGCCGCGTTGGCTGCCGACCTCCCACTGCTCGCCCGGGACGGCGGCTTCATCGCGGCCGGGTTTGCCAAAGCCCTCGACGAGCAGCGCGCGCTTCGCGATGAGAGTCGCAAGTTGATAGCGGCGGTTCAGGCCAAGTACGCCGCGGCAACCGGAATCGCGACGCTCAAAATCAGTCACAATAACGTGCTTGGATACTACGTCGAGGTGAACGCCAAGACCGGCGAAAAGCTGCTTGATGACGCCCGCGCGGCGCTTGCCAGGGGCGAAAGCGCCGGCGCTGCGCTGTTCGTCCACCGCCAGACAATGGCCAATGCCGTACGGTTCACCACCGCCGAACTCTCCGACTTCGAGGAACGGGTGCGGTCGGCAGGAGACAAGGCCCTGGCAATCGAGCTCGACATCTTTGCGAGCCTGGTCGCCGACGTCATCGCCGTGAGCGACATGATCGCACGCGCCGCGAACGCTCTTGCGGTGCTCGATGTGACGTCTGCGCTCGCGGAACAGGCCGTAGCGCTTAATTACGTGCGGCCAACGGTTGATAACTCGAAGGCGTTTTCGATCGTGGGCGGTCGGCATCCCGTGGTCGAACAGGCTCTTGGCGCATCGGGCGGCGTGCCGTTTGTTCCCAATGCCTGCGACCTCGGAGGACGTGACGCCGGAAGTCCGGGGCGGTTGTGGCTCGTGACCGGTCCCAACATGGCGGGCAAGAGTACTTTTCTCCGCCAGAATGCGGTGATTGCAATTCTGGCCCAGGTTGGCTCATTCGTTCCGGCAACAACGGCGCACATCGGCGTTATCGACCGGCTGTTCTCGCGCGTCGGCGCAGCGGACGACCTCGCCCGTGGCCGGTCGACCTTCATGGTCGAGATGGTCGAGACGGCGGCGATCCTCAATCAGGCGACGGCGCGCTCGTTTGTTATTCTGGACGAGATCGGTCGCGGCACCGCAACCTATGACGGCCTCTCGATCGCCTGGGCAACGCTTGAGCAGATCCACGACGCCAACCAATGCCGCGCCTTGTTCGCGACCCACTATCACGAACTGACCGCGCTCGCCGGCCGGCTCAAAGAGCTGGTGCCGCACACGATGAAAGTGAAGGAGTGGCAGGGTGATGTCGTCTTCCTGCATGAAATCGGCGCCGGCGCGGCGGATCGGTCCTATGGGATTCATGTCGCCAAGCTCGCCGGTTTGCCGGACGCAGTGATTGCCCGCGCCGAAGAAGTGCTTGCCACGCTCGAGCGTGGCGGCAAGGCGGGGCCCTCCGTCAAGCTGGCCGACGACTTGCCATTGTTCGCGGCAACACCGCGCAAAGCCGCGCCGCCCGTACAGTCGCCACTCGAGACCGAACTCGACGCGCTCTCGCCCGACGAACTCACTCCCCGCGCCGCCCTCGACGCTCTCTACCGCCTCAAAGCCCTGCTCCGCAGTAAATAGGGTACGACCCTATTTTTGTTTTATGTTATTTTTATAAAACAATATATTGAGTATTCTGTGGGGAGGGGAGATGCTCTGATAGACTGAGATCAACGACCAACGCGGCCGAGTCGTGGAGACTGCCATGGTGTTTCAGATCGACCCTGACAAACCCGATGTTCCGGCGCTGGCCCCCATCGCCTTGTGGATGGGCGTCACTACCATGATCGGTGCGATCGGATCACTCATTCTCGCGTTCTCGGGATACGACTGGGTGAAGGATGTCTATGCCTTCGCCGCCGCGGTGCTCGCCTTTCTGATCGCGTTGATCCTGATTGCGCAGGGCAAGATTCTCGAACTGCTGGCGGTGGTGAGTTTCCGCGTCAAGGTGAAGGTTGGCGTCGAGGGTAGCTCCAGCCTGCTGGCGAACCTGCCGACGCTCGCATCGCCTGCGACCGGCGGCGAGAAGCGCCCACCGATCATCCCGCAGAAAAAGCCCGAGCGCGTCATCCACATCCCCGAGAGCCAGGCCCGCGAGCAGGGCGTGCGGACGCGATAAGAAGCAGCCGGCGTGCATCGGAATATTCTCAACCCACGCGCCATCATCGATCGTCGCGTTGTCGGCGAGCGCCTGACCGCGCTCGACGATCTCGACCTTTCCGAAGAATCGCGGCGGCCCAAGTCACTTGAGATTCTGCGCGAGGCCTTCAAGAGCGGCCAAGACGAAATCAAGCGGCGCCTGATCGAGGAC
>VGEM01000024.1 GCA_016869315.1 Alphaproteobacteria bacterium
GGTCGCCCTCCAGCAGCGGGTGCGAAAGACGCACCCCGATGGCGGGTTCAACGGTGACGGCGGATCGCCGGTGAGAATGACCCGCGTCTTGGCGCGCTCGCGATCGGGGTCGGGGATCGGCACTGAGGCGAGCAACGCCTGGGTATAGGGATGCTTGGGCGCGGCATATAGCGCATCGCGTTCGGCAAGCTCCATGATCCGGCCGAGATAAAGCACCATGACACGGTGGCTGATATGGCGGACCACCGCGAGATCGTGGCTGATGAAAATCAGCGACAGACCGTACTCGCGCTGGAGATCCATCAGCAGATTGATCACCTGGGCGCGGATCGAGACATCGAGCGCCGAAACCGGCTCGTCGCAGATGATAAGTTTTGGACTGAGAATCATGGCGCGCGCGATGCCAATGCGCTGGCATTGGCCGCCCGAGAACTCGTGCGGATAGCGGTTGATCATCGCCGGCAACAACCCGACCTTCTCCATCATCGCGGCGACGCGGGCCTTGACGGTCTCGGGCGGAAGGTCGGGGTGAAAATTGCGCAGGGGTTCCGCGATGATCGAGCCCGCCGTCATGCGCGGATCGAGGCTCGCCAGCGGATCCTGGAAGACGACCTGAAGCTCCTTGCGGCAGGCGCGGATATCATCCTTGTCGGCCTTGGTCAGATCGCAGCCAAGCCACGCGACCGATCCCGCCGTCGCCGGCGTCAGTTGCAGGATGGCGCGGCCCAGGGTCGACTTGCCGCAGCCGGATTCTCCGACAACGCCAAGCGTCTCCCCGGCGATGATGGTGAAATCGATGCCGTCGACGGCCTTGAGTGGCGCGAAGCGGCCGAACAGTCCGCCGCCCACTTTCACCGGGAAGTGGACCTTGAGATCGCGAACGTCGAGTAAGGTTTCGCCCATCACGCCGCCTCGGCTTTGAAGCAGGCCGTATCGCCGACAAGCGCCGGACGCTCCGCCCGGCATCGGTCATCGACCTTGACGCAGCGCGGATGAAACGCGCAGCCCGCCGGCAGCCGCTGCAGATTGGGCGGCTGGCCTGGAATGGTGGTGAGGGCCGTCGCGGTGACACGGTTCTCGAGGCTGGGCGTGCACGACAGTAAGCCCGCCGTATAGGGATGGCGCGGCGACCGGAAAATCTGGCGCACGTCGCCGACTTCAACGATGCGCCCGGCGTACATCACCGCGACACGGTCGGCGAGACCGGCGATGACGCCAAGATCGTGGGTGATCAGAACAATCGCCGTGCCATGCTGGACGCGGACTTCGCGCAGGAGATCGAGGATCTGCGCCTGGACCGTGACATCGAGGGCCGTGGTCGGCTCGTCGGCGATCAAGACCTCGGGGCCGCACAGCAGCGCCATGGCGATCATCACCCGCTGCCGAAGACCGCCCGACAGTTCGTGCGGATACATGTCGAGGCGGCGTTCGGCCTCGGGCACGTGCACGCGTTTCAGCATGTCGAGCGCCGCGGCGCGCGCCTCGCGCGCCGACATCTTGCGATGGTGAATCAGAACTTCGCCCAGTTGTTTGCCGACTTTCATGTGCGGCGTCAGCGAGGTCATCGGGTCCTGAAAGATCATGGCGACGCGGTCGCCACGGATCTTGTTGAGATCGGTCTCATTGGCCGTCAGCAGATTGGTGCCGCCGTAGTGGACGGCGCCGCTCGCCGTGCCGTTGCGGGCGAGCAAGCCCATCGCCGCCATGAAGGTCTGGCTTTTGCCCGAACCCGATTCGCCGACTAGGCCAAGACACTCGCCCGGCTTCAGCGCCAGCGACACCTCGCTCACGGCGGCCACCTCGCCATCGGGCGTCGAAAAGCGGACGTTGAGGTCGCGAATATCGAAGACCGTGCTCATGGGTCAGCGGTCCTTGGGGTCGAGGGCGTCGCGGAGCCCGTCGCCGAGAAAATTGAGGCAGAACAGCGTCACCGTCATTGATAACGCCGGCACCAGCAGCGTGCGTGGATTGGTCTCCATCTCGGCGGCGCCTTCGTTGATCAACATGCCCCAGCTAGTCATCGGCTCTTGCACGCCGAGGCCAAGGAAACTCAGGAAGCTCTCGAGAATGATGACCTGGGGAATGGTGAGGGTCACGTAAACGGCGACGACGCCCAGCACGTTGGGCACGATATGGCGGAGAATGATGGAGCTCGTGCCGGCGCCGCCGGCCCGGGCGGCGTCGATGAATTCCTTGTTGCGAAGACTGAGGGTCTGGCCGCGGACAATACGCGCCATGGTCAACCACTCGACAAAGCCGATGGCGATGAACATCAGCGCGAAGTTGCGGCCGAACAAAACCATCAGAATGATCACGAAAAAGGTGAGCGGCACCGAATACATCAGATCGACAAAGCGCATCAGGAGTTGATCGACCGTGCCGCCGAGATATCCGGCGACAGCCCCGACCGTGACGCCGATGAGCAGCGCGACGGACGTCGCGAGCAATCCGACGGTCATCGAAATCCGGCCGCCGAACAGCGTGCGCGCTAGCAGATCGCGACCGACCGAATCGGTGCCGAGGTAGTGGCCACTTTCCATGTCGGGGCCGATGCCTTCGACATGGTCCCAGTCGATCGCGTCGTAACTCCACGGCAGCAGGGTCGGGCCGAGGAAACACAACACCGCCATGACGGCGAGAATGACCAGGCTGGTGACGGCCGCCTTGTTGGCGAACAGCCGGCGCCAGGCATCCTGCCAGAGGCTCCGGCCTTCGATGGCGCCGGCATCGGTCAAGGCGTCCGCATGTGGCGAGGCGAGATTAACGCTGGTCATAGCGCACGCGTGGGTCGAGGTAGGCGTAGGCGACGTCGACCACCAGGTTCATGATCAGGATCAGCGCCGCGCTCAAGGCCGTCACGCCCATGACCAGCGTATAATCGCGATTGAGCGCGCCTTGGACGAAATAACGTCCGATTCCCGGCAGCGCGTAGATGGTCTCGACCACCATGGAACCGGTCAGCAGGAACGCCGTGGCGGGGCCGAGAAAGGTCACGACCGGGATCATGGCGTTCTTCAGGGCGTGGCGAACGACGACGCTGCGATAGGGCAAGCCCTTTGCCCGCGCGGTCCGGACAAAATTCTGGCGGAGCGCCTCGATCATGCTGGCGCGGGTGATGCGCGCGAGATAGGCGATGTAGACCAGCGACAGGGTGAATACCGGCAGAATGCGGTGTTTCACACCGCCGTCGCCGAGCGAGCCGGCCGGCAGCTGGAACGGCGTATCCTTGAGCCAGATGGCGAAGATCAGAATCAACGTCGGCGCCATGACAAAGTTGGGCACCGCGATGCCGGTCATGGCGAAGCCCATCGCCGTGTAGTCGCGACGCGAGTTCTGATTGAGCGCCGCCATGATGCCGACCGGCACACCGATCATGATGGCGAGAATGAGTGCGGCGAGACCGTTCTGCGCGCTGATCGGCGCGCCTTGCGCGATCAGTTCGGTGACGGTGAAGTCCTTGTATTTGAACGACGGTCCGAAGTCGCCTTGAACCATCCGCACCATGTAGTCGGCGTATTGCTGGACCAGCGGCTTATCGAGATTGTAGGCGGCGCGAAGGTTGGCGAGAATTTCGGGCGGCACCGGGGCTTCGGCATCGAACGGCCCGCCCGGCGCCGCGCGCATCAGAAAGAAGCACGCGGTGACGATGACGAAGAACGTCGGGATCGCGATCAGCAATCGGCGGACGATGTACGACAACATGCGCGAAAATCGCGGCTCCCAACCCGCGCTGCCCTTGTAGTGCCCACCGCCCCACCCGCCAAGCCCCGTTAAATAGGGTCGTACCCTATTTATAAGTCTGATCTCTTTTTGTGGACAAATACTTGATAGGGTGTGCGCCGTTGGGATTTGGCTGCCAGCCCATGATGCGGCCGGCCACCGGCTGGCGCGGGGTGAAGACGAACAGGGGCCAGGCGACCTGATCCTCGGCCAGCACGTCTTCGGCGGCGCGGAGGCCATTCATGCGGTACTCGGGATTGGTGTCGGCGTCGGCCGGAATGAGATCTTCCTCGAACTCCACTTCGCCATACCGCGCGAGGTTGAGCGCGCCGGCCGCCCGCGAGAAGGGGAACAGTAACGGCCACGGATCGGCGCCATGTTCGACGCCGACCGGCACCGCGATCGAAAAGTCTCCCGCCAGCACGGCGGCCGCGTGATCCGCCGCGGGGCGGGTGACGATCTCGACCGCGAAACCGAGCCTGCTCCAGACGTCGCGTGCTCTTGCCGCCAGCGCCGCGTGGAGCGCGCCGTCAGGTACGGCGAGCACGATGGGCGGCGCCGTGGCGCGGTCGACGTCGAGCAACAACACTTCGGCGATGACATCGCGCTCGGGCTGTTGGAGTTTTCCGTAAGAGGCGATCAGCGGCTCGTAACCGGCAACGGCGCCCTTCGGCACCAGACTGAAGCCGGCGCGTGCTCCATCAAGCTTGAGCTCGTCGATCAGCCCGTCGCGGTCAAGCGCCATGGCCAGCGCATGGCGCACGTTGCGATCGTCGAACGGCCGCCGCGTCATGTTGACGATCCAATGATATGTCGCCAATCCCGCGTCCACACGCAGGGCCGCGCCGGCGCGACCCATCGCCGGCTCGGCGTCGAAACCGAGCGCAACATCGGCCGCTTCGCGCTGCACCGCATCGATCGCCGCGTCGCGCGAATGGACGGCCACGAATGTCACCGTCTCCGCCGCGGCGGGCGCTGGCCCGGCGTAGTTCGGATTACGCTTGAGGGCAAAGCCGTCCCCCGCCGGCGTCGGCACCAGAGCCCCGTTCGCGACGACCAGGAATGGCGCCGCCCAGGCGTCGCCAAGGGCCGACAGTTTGTGGCGCGGCACCGGCATGGCGAGCGACGATGCCAGCATATGAAGCAAGCGCGCCGACGGCGCTTCGAGCGAGATTTCGATCCGGTCGCCGCGCGCAACAATTCCAAGCGCTTGATTGGCCTCAAGGGTCCCAAGCTTGAACGCGCCGGCATTTTTTATCGGCAAGAGCGCGCCGCTGAGCGGCGCGCGGGTGGCCGGGTCGAGGGCGCGCTTCAGTCCGTCGACGATATCTTCGGCTTCGAGCCGGCGGCCGTCCGACCACCGGAGACCTGCTCTCAGCTTGAACACGTAACCGGTGCCGCCACTTTCGACGATCCAGCTTTCGGCAAGGCCCGGGACCAGCCGGCCATCGGCATCGTAGGTCACAAGTCCTTCGAAAATTTCCCGCGTCAGCGCGCGTTCGATTGGCGTCAGCGCTTTCTGCGGATCGAGCGACACCGGCAGCGCCGGAACGGCGACGCGCAGTTCGTCGGCCGCCACCGCGGCGATCGGCGTCAGGAAAACGGCAAGCGCGGCAAACAACAATGGAGCCACGCACAAACTCGGCGTTTGTCAGACGTTTTCCGCGATCACGGTATTGGCGAGCACGCCAATGCGTTCGATCTCGACTTCGACGCGATCGCCGGGTTTGAGCCATGGCGGCGGCGTGCGCCCTGCCGCGACGCCGGCCGGCGTGCCGGTCGCAATCACGTCGCCCGGTTCGAGATGCGTGAAAATCGAGCAATAAGCGATGATATCGGCGACAGAATAAATCATCTCGGCGGTGCTGGCACTTTGCATCACCTGGCCGTTGACCCGCGTCTCGATCTTGAGGGCCTGCGGGTCCGGCACCTCGCCGGCCGGCACCAGCCACGGCCCACAGGCGCCCGAAGAGTCGAAATTCTTACCGGCGGTGAACGAGTGCTTTTGATAGTCGCGCACGCTGCCGTCCATGAAGCAGCTGTAGCCGGCGACATGGCCGAGCGCGCGATCGGCGGATATCCGCCGCCCGCCTTTGCCAATGATCACCGCCAGCTCGCCCTCATAGTCGAACTGGGCCGACGCGCGGGGACAGACAATCGACTGATTGTGCCCGACCAGCGATTTGGGCGTACGCACAAACAGATTGGGATTGGCCGGAGGCTCGCCGCCCATCTCCTTGGCATGATCGCGGTAGTTCTTGCCGACGCAGATGATTCGCGCGGTGTCGGGCACTACCTGATGGAAGACGACGTGATCGAGCTTCACCGACGGCTTCCGCCGCGCGATCACCGTCTGCAGATTGTCGAGCGGGCCGCTGGCGATGACGGTCCTGAGCGACTTGCCCGCATCCGACAGATCGACGATCTCATCGCCCACCACGGCGCCGACCGCGGGGCCGTGCTGGTATTCATATGAAACGAATCTGGTCGACCGCGTCGTCATCACTCCGTGCCTCTAACGTGGGCGGAGCCGGCGCTATTCGCCGCCCGCCGCCATTTGTCCAGGTAACCACAGCACAATATCAGGAAAGGCGATCATGACGCCAACCGTGACGAGGTCGGCAATCACGAACGGCACCGCGCCCCGGAAAACGGTTTCGACCGGAATGTCGGGCCTGACGCCGCTGACGACGAAACAGTTGAGCCCGACCGGCGGCGTAATAAGACCGATCTCGATCATCTTGACGACGATGACGCCGAACCAGATCGGGTCGTAGCCCAGCTTGAGGATAACGGGAAACACGACCGGCAACGTCAGCAGCAGCATGCCGAGCCCGTCGATAAACATGCCAAGCACGAGATAAACACCGAGGATCGCGAGCAGGACATAGAGTCGCGGCACGTCGAGCCCGGCCACCATTTCCGCAAGGGCCGGCGGCAGGCCGGTAAAACCAAGAAAGCGCACGAATATCAATGCGCAAAACACGATCGTCATGACCATGGCGGTCAACTTGGCGGTATCGATGAGCGCGACGGCAATATCGCGCCGCGTGGTCTCGCGGCGCGCCAGCGCCATGACAAAGACGATAAACGCGCCAACGCCGCCGACTTCGGTCGGCGTCATCCATCCGGTGTAAAGCCCGCCGACGATAATCAGAATCACGGCCAACAGCCCGGATGCGCTCTTGAGCGCCCGCAATTTCTCGACAAAGGAGCGAACTGGCTCGGGCTGCGCGAGGCCGGGATCGAGTTTGACGGTGATCATGACCGTCGCGGCATAAACCACGGCCGTGACCAGCCCCGGCACGAAGCCCGCCAACAACAGCGCGCCGATCGATTGCTCGACCAGCACGCCATAGATGACCAGAATGGCGCTGGGCGGAATCAGCGCCGCCAGCGTGCCGCCGACCGCGACCACCGCGCCGGCCAGGCGCTGGCTGTAACCCGATTTCAACATTTCCGGCACGGCGACGCGGGCGAACACGGCGGCGGTCGCGGTCGAGGCGCCCGAGACGGCCGCGAACCCGGCCGCGGCGAATACGGTCGACACGGCGAGGCCGCCGGGCAGGCGACCAAGCCAAGCGCGCGCCGCATCGAACGCGCCTTGAGTCAACCCGGCGTGAAACGACAGATACCCGATCAAGATGAACAACGGCACGACGCTCAGGGTGTAGTGACTGACCTCGCTATAGGCGAGCAAGCCGCCAAGCCCGACCGCAGGATCGAAGCCGCGGAGCACGATCAGCCCGACCAGGCCGACCAGGCCCGCGGCAAAGGCGATCCGCATCCCCGCGAGAATCAGAATCAGCATGGCAAGCGCGCCGGCAACGCCAATCAACAACGGGTCGGCCATCATGGCGCGGCGCCTTCGGGGATCGGGATTGCAATGGGCGTTGCCGTGTGCCGGCGCACAAGCCGCAGGTACCCGACGACATTGAGGCCGAGGCGAATAACCAACAGCAGCAATGCCATGCTGAGGATCGCGCGCGACGGCCAGAGCGGCAGCAGAACTTCGTTGGTCACGTCGTGGAGACGCCAGGCTTTGAACGCATGTTCGACGCTGCTGGTGAAAATCAGGGCGATGAAAACGAAGGCGCCGCCGGTGGTGGCCGCTTCCAACACCCACCGCGCGCGGCCGGCGAGGCGACTGATCAACATCTCCATCCGGATATGGCCGCTCAGCCGCTGGCAATAACCCGTGCCGAGCAGCGCCATGCCGGCCATGCCAATATCGAACAGATCGATCATACCCGGCACAGGCGCGTTGAAGAGACGCCGGCCGAGCACTTCAGCCATGGTGAGCAGCATGGCGGCGACGGCAAGGCCACCGCCCACCATGGCCGCTCCGGTTTCGACGCGCGCCAGCGCGGCATCGAGCATCGCGAGAAGGCGGGCCGGACGGCTCACGGCAATGGCCTGTAGCAGGTGGCTTCGAGTTCGAGCAGCGCACCGGCAAGCAGCAAGTCCGACCGCACCGCCGAGCGCGCCGGCATCGGCGGCGTGAAGTAGCTTTGGTATGCGGCGTTGAAGGCGGCGAAGTCCTCGGCCCGCGTCAGCCAGACCGTGCATTTGACGACATCGGACATCGTGCACCCCGCCTGCTCGACGGTGCGCTTGAGGCGTTCCATGACCACACGCGTTTGCGCCGTGATGTCGCCTGTGACGATCTTGCCGGCGGCGTCCTTTGGCATCAGGCCCGAGACGAACACGAAGTCGCCCGACCGAATGGCGGTTGAGATGGGATTGGGCGACCCATCCGGCAGTGTCCCGGCCTGCCCTGCGTTTTCGCGCGGCATTAGTTCGTCCCCGCGCTGGCCTTCTCGGCCTCGTTGATCAGATAATCGAGCATGGCGCGCGCCGGAACCCCGCGCCGCTCGGTGTCGCCGATCCATTTTTCCCAAATGCCGCGGGCGAATTTCGATTTGAGCTCGGCGCGCTGTTCGTCGCTATAGGTGACCCGCGTCAGGCGATATTCGTCAAACACCTTGAGCCACTTTTCCTCTTCGGCGTTGAGCATGGCGATCTGGGCGTCGATCGCCGCCGGAACCGCCGCCATCAACGCCTGCCGATAGGCCTCGGGCAGTCGATCGAGCGCCGGGCGGTTCACGGCGAGAAAACAGTTCGGCATCGCCGCCGTCAGATTGTAGGTGTACCAGTCGGCCACCTCGTAAATGCGATAGGCCCCAAACGCGTAGGGAAACGGAATGGTCGCGGCATCGACCAGGCCGCGATCGATGGCGTTGTAGATATCGGGCACGGGGACCGGCGTCGGCTGGGCGCCAAGCGCGCGTACCGCGTCGCCAACGGTGCCAGGCGCGCGCAGGCGGCGGCCGATGAAGTCCTTGAGTTGGTGCGGCGGCGTGCCTCGCCCCATGAATTCGTAACGCGGCGCCGAGCTTTGAAACAAGGCGATCGCCTCGAATCGCGCCATCTCCTTTTCGACTTCGGGATGACGGTAATAGACCTCGGCCAGGCGCCGCGACGCGTTGAGATCGGCAATCGGCAGGAATGGAAGCTCGAACGCCGCCAGCAACGGCGTCTTGCCGGGATGATTATTGGGGCAGACGTGCGCCGCTTCGATTACGCCGACTTCGATGCTGTCGAGATTCTCGCGCATCGGCGAGAGCGACTCGCCGTAGGCAACGACGATTTTGAAACCGCCGCCGGTTTCGCGCGCGACGGTTTCGGACAAGACATCGAAGGACTTCGTGACGGCCCGCGGCGAACCCCAGGCCGAGAGGTACCACGTCACCTGTTCGCGCGGCCCGGCCGCTGCGACCGTTGTCCACGCGACGACCCCGCCGACGAAAACCGAGAACCGCCCCATGCCACGGTGATAGCCTGCCGCGGCCCGGCCGTCATCGGCTGGCGCGCGTTATTTCGGGGCTTCCGGAAACAGGCCGATATCGAAAATGCCCGAGGCTTCGCGCAGCGGCTTCACGTTCTTCTGATATTCCTCGGAATTCCAGAATTCCTTGGCACGTTCGAGGGATGGCCACTTCGAGACGACGACCGCGACGCCCTTGAACACATCGCCTTCGAGCACCGACTCGGCCGGCCCGCGCACCACGTATTCGGCGCCATACTTGGCCAGCATGTCGGCCGACTTCTTGACGTACTCCATGAACCCCGGTGTGCGGTTGGTCACCTTGACGATCGCGACTTGATAAGCAGCCATGATTTTTTCTTCCCCAGTTGTGAACTCAGAAATTCTCGGCCAGTCGGCCGTACCCTTTGAAGCGGTCCTGGATGCCGAGCGCGCGCATTCCTGCCCAATAGGTGATCACATTGACCGTCAGGACGGGCTTGTTGATCCGCTTTTCCATATCGGCGACAAGGCGCGCCATCGACGAATTGGTTCCGACCTTGATGACGCACTCGACGCCGGGGATATTGATCTCGTCGACCGCTCCGTTGAGGAGCACCGACGACGCAGTTGCGATGTGGAGCGGCGTCGGATGCTTGAGGCCTTTGATCGCCAGCACCTTGTAGCCGACCATCTCGAAGAACGCCTTGCAGGCTTCGTCGGCGGGCGGCATCCACGGGGTCAGGATCGCGAGTTTGTTGGGTTTGCCGAGACACTCAAGCGCCTTGAGGATGGCAAACGACGGCAGCATGACCGGAACCCCGCCGGCGGTCGCTTCCATATGCTTCTTCATCGCCTCGGCGCCTGAAACGCCGCCGATGAACGAATCGACCGAGTGTCCATGGACAATGATGTTGGGCTCAAGCGCAGTCAGGAGATCGATCGCGGCGTCCATGTCGACCGACTTGCCCAGTAGCTTTTTGTACAGTTCGAGATCGTGGGCCGGGCGTTTCACTCGGCTCATGCGCGAGACGTGATTCGTGACGCCCGGCGGCTGCAACGCCGCCATTTCCGGCTCGACGATCGTGTTGCTCGCCGGCACCAGAATGCCGACCTTGGCGCGATACCCGAGCGCATCCCTGCCCTTCTCATCGCCGCTCATTCCGAAACCCCTCCACATCCCAAAGGCGCCCCTGACGTTGTGATAGACTGAAAACGCCGGGTGGGGGAAGGCGTCATGCGAGTACGATTATTGATCGGCGTCATGGTCGAATGGGCAGGC
The DNA here is from genome assembly GCA_016869315.1 of Alphaproteobacteria bacterium. Classification (GTDB taxonomy): domain Bacteria; phylum Pseudomonadota; class Alphaproteobacteria; order Rhodospirillales; family Rhodospirillaceae; genus VGEM01. Next base: position 10,809 of record VGEM01000024.1, read on the forward strand.
GCGATCGCGGCCCCGGTGCGCGTTGTCCCGTGAACAAGTCCGCCTGGCCCTTGCCCGCCTATGCCTGGACGGTGGGTGGGGATCTTGAGCGTCGCCAACCTGTTTTCGTTCCTCGACCGCACCATCCTTGGATTGCTGTCGCAACCGATCAAGCTCGATCTCGGCCTCAGCGACACTGAACTCGGCCTGCTGCAGGGCGCCGCCTTCAGCGTGTTCTACACGCTCATGATTATCCCGTTCGGCTGGGTCACCGACCGCGGCAACCGTATTCGGATGGTTTCGGCCGGCATGGTGCTGTGGTCGCTGGCGACGGCGGCGTCGGGCCTCGCCGACGGTTTCTGGCCACTGTTCGCGGCGCGAATCTGCGTCGGCATCGGCGAAGCGACCCTCGCCGCCTCGGGCGCATCGCTCATCAGCGATCACTTCCCGAATGACCGACGAACCATGCCGCTCAGCGTGTACACGCTGATCGCGTCGGCGGGCGTCGGCGTCGGATTGGTGGGCGGCGGCGCGTTGGCGGATTGGCTGGCGGCAGGCGGCGCGATCAGTGTGCCGGGTTTCGGGCCGCTCGCCGCCTGGCAGGTGATCTTCATCGCGATCGGACTGCCGGGGGTCGCTTGGGCGTTTGTGTTGCTGGTCACGCCGGAGCCGGTGCGCCGCGAAACGGCCGACGAAACCGTCACCTGGCGCGAGTTGATCGATTTCCTCAGGCTGCGCCGCGACATCATCGGGCCGCACTTCGTCGGATACTGCTTCTACACCATGTTCGCCTACGGAGCCGGCGGCTGGCTGCCGACATTCTTCGTTCGCGTTCACGGCTGGACGCTGGGCGAGGTTGGTTGGCGCTACGGTATTCCCTACCTGATTTTCCCCATCGTCGGCGGCGTCCTCGCCGGTTGGATCGTGCGCCGCTTGCAACAACGCGGGCGCGTCGATGCCAACCTGATCACGGTCGCCGGCAGCAATGCGCTGGTGGTGATTCCCGGTCTCGCGGCGCCGCTGGTGTCGAACGAGTGGCTGAGCCTGGTATTGGTGATGCCGTTGATCGCGCTGTGGGTGTTCTCGTCCGGCCCATCGCTCGCGGCCATACAGGAAATCTCGCCGAACCGATTGCGCGGACGCATGACGGCGATCTACTACGCCGTGACCAATCTGATCGGCCTGTCGTTCGGCGGCCTGATCATCGGCCTCCTCAATGACTATGTCTTCACCGGTACCAAGGGCATCGCAAACTCGATCGCGCTGGCGGCGCTGGTGATGTGCCCGACGGGGGCGTGGATCGTATCGCGCGGCGGCGCGGCGCGGCGGCAACTTGGGTGACGTCGTCAGCTGCGATCGAGCAGGGGCGCGACCACTTCGCGGGTCTTGGCGCTCGGCACCACGGGCACGATCTCGAATGCGACGCCAAGTCCGCGCCATTGCAGCACCCATTGCTGGATCAGCGTCGCGTCGTCGCATTCCATCAGTTGGAAGCAGCGGCAGAAGTTGGGTTCGATCCAGCTGTCGATATACTTCATCCCCTCCGGGATCATCCGGCCGCGTTCTTTGACATGCCGGTAGACCGGAATCATGTCGGCGTCCTTGAAAGTCTCGATCACCATGAACAGCATGGCTTAGTGTTTCTCGGCGGCGAACAGCGAGATGTCGTAGACGCCGGAACCGGCGCGCAATGGCTTGATTTTCTCGTAAGCGGGCGAGGTCCAGAAATCGGTCGCGACTTGCAACGACGGCCACATGACCAGGAGGACCCGGGACCGTTCGAACCACTCGCCTTCCAGCACTTTCAACCGATTGCCGCGTGAAAGATATGTGCCGCCGAACTGTTCAACCAGCTCCGCCGCCTTGGTCGCGTATTCGGCCATCGTTGGCGGCACCGCGACGATTTGCGCCAGCACCAGCATGAAGACCTCTTCGCCGAGCTTTACCGGCGGCACGCCGTCCGCGGCAAACAAGCCAATGTCGTTGAGCGACGTGCCGATCCGGTTCGGCCTGATCTCTTTTTGATAGAGATCCGAGAACCAGAACTTCTCGGCGGCGGCCTGATCCGGCCACGCCGAAATGACGTTACGCTGACGCGCGAGCCATTGGCCTTCGAGCACTTTGATCGGCGTACCGCGTGCGAGATAGCGCCCGCCGAAGGATGTCGCGGTCTCGGTCACCTTGGCGCGGTAGTCGGCGATTTTTCCTTCGTATTCGGTGACATGATTGTTAGCGATGATGTAGGCGGCCATCGGAACACAAACCTCTTTGACGATGATGACTTACCGCGCGGTGCCGGCGGATTCGATATCGGCTGGGACCAGCACGGTATCGATCACGTGCATGACGCCGTTGTCGCCGATCATGTCCGTACGCACGATCCGTGCGGGCCCGATCTTGGGTTGTTTGCGGGCGTCGAGGATCACCGGTTTACCGGCAAGCGGCACCGCTTCCATCTTGCGGTTGGACCACTCGCGCGAGACGACGTTCCCCGACAGCACATGATGCTTGAGCAGCATCACGAGCTGGGGACGATTTTCGGGGCGCATGAGGTTTTCGAGCGTCGCCGCAGGAATCTGGGTGAACGCGTCGTCGGTCGGCGCAAACAGGGTATAGGGCCCCTCGGCCGAGAGACTCTCCTTGAGGTCGGCCACTTCAAGGGCACGGATCAGCGTTTTGAACGACCCGATCTCGGCGGCGATCTCGACCAGGTTCTCGGCATGGGCGGACGATGCCAGCAGCACGGCCGCGATCACGGCAACGACTCGGAACATGAGGGCCAGTCTTAAAGGGGTTGGAACGGATGGCGCTGAGATACGTAAGCTACTCGCTTTCGACCGTCGGACAACGATTTTGCCCGGAGGTTCGGGCCGTTTCAGGGCATGGCCGGGGCCGCCGCCGGAAGGCTGGCGGCGATGACATCGCCGACTTACCACCAGGCCAAAGCGCAGATCAGATGTCCACTTGCTAGTCCCAGTTATATTGTATATGCACTTTTATGTGAGCCAGATTCAGCGAATTGCCCAGGTCTGTGTCGTTTCAAATCTGCGCCGGGCCGCGCGCGCGGCAAGCCATGTCCTCGATCAGGCGCTATCGGATTCGGGCCTCACCGCCAATCAATTCGCAGTCCTGAGTGGCTTGATCGAGGCGACCGCGAACCATGACGGACCGATCACGCTGGGCCAATTGGCCCGGCGGCTGGCGATGGATCGCACCACGTTGCATCGCGTTCTTTTGCCGCTGCGTCGGGCCCAATTGATCGATTTGATCCGCCGCCGCGGACGCCATGGCACAGCCCTTGTCGCCACGGCGCGGGCGGTCGACCTCTTGGCCACGCAACTGCCGCGCTGGCAGCTTGCCCAGGAGCAATTCGTCCGCACCCTCGGCGAAGGTGACGCGGGGCGCTTCCTGTCCGCCCTCAATCGAATCGCCGCTATATAGTGTAATTCATATATTTAAAACGAAAAATGGCAGTTGGGCCGCCGCAATTGGGGGTTAAGCGGTTTTTAAGGGCGCGCCGTTAACTCTTTTGGTCCTGAAATCAGGGTGCACCAGGGCGGTGCCGCCCTTTTGCTGAAGGACCGTTCCCCGGTGCGAACGACCGCGAAGAATTTCAAAGACGGCGAAATCGTTTTCAACGCCGGTGACGAGAGCGATTGCGCCTATGAGGTCCTTGAAGGCGCGGTCGAACTGTTCGGCGACGGACCTGAAGGTCCGGTTGTACAGTCGCATCTCAAAGCCGGACAGTTGTTCGGCGAAATGGGCGTGCTGGACGCCGGTCCGCGCACCAACACCGCGCGCGCCCGCGGCGCCGTCACCGTCAAAGTTATCGCGCGCGACGAATTTCTGCGCCTGGTCGAGGCCGATCCCAATACCGCGCTTAAGGTGATGACCAAGCTCGCCAAGCGCATGCGTGGCCCCGAAGGCGGCTCATCGGTTCCGGCCGAGGTTTGGCGCGAGACGGCGGCGAAGCTGCCGGTGCCCGTTGCTGTTCCTGATGTGCCGGCGACACCGAAACGCGTTGGCCGCCCGCTGCCCGCCAATCTGATCGGCGAGCGCAAACCCAATATGCTCGAGCGGATCCTCGACAGCATAGTCAAGGACGAACGGCCCAAAGGCTCTCGTCCCGCCAAGGCGCCGACGCCGGGCGACGTGCAGGTGATGGTCGCGTTGATTCGCGACGACTTCGAGAACGCGCAGCGCAAACTCGTGGTCCAGGCGCTCGCAGGCATTCCGGGGGTGCGCGTCGAAACCGTGGACCGCGACCTCGCCAAGTTTGTTCCGGGCCTGGTCGACAACACCATTGCCACCGGCCACGACACCATCAAGCGCGCCGTCCGCGAAGGCCGCGCGTGGATGGCCGAGAAGAACGCCGACCTCCTGGTCTGGGGCGCGGTCGAGCCCTCGGGTCGCAATATCGAGCTTCGATTTATCGCGGTCGCGTCGAGCCCGGGCGAGCGGCCGGGCCGCACGACGCCGCTCAATCGTCTCTATCTGCCGGTCGAATTCTACGCCGACTGGACGCCTCTGATTCGGGCCGTCGTGCTGGCCGCCGTCGATCCGCGCTCGTTTGCGCAGGGACGAATCTTGCGCTCGGCCCTGCCCGCGCTTGCCGCGGCGGCGAAACCGTTGGGCCTCGACCCGTCGCCGGCGATGGAGCCGCATGAGCGCGCCGCGATTCTGTTTTCGTACGGCAACGTCGCCGCCATCGCCGCCCAGCTCGAAGGCGATCGCGCCTGGTATCACGTCGCGGTCGAAGCCTGGCGCGCCGCCGTCGAACTTTACGGTGATGGCGATCCGTTGATCCTGGGCCAGCTCTATCAGCAGCTTGGGTTCGCGCAGCAAATCATCGGCGAGCGCACCAACGACCTTCAATACCTCGACGCCTCGGCCGACGCCTATCGGCGCGCGTTGGTTCACACCTCGCGCCGCCGGAAGCCGTTCGAGTGGGGCCTGATGAAATTCCGCCTGGGTTGCGTGCTCTACAAAATTGATACCGTCTCGGGCGACGACAACGCGCTGCGCGAAGCGATTCACGCCTGCCAGGCGGCGCGCCAGGTGTTCGACCGTTTCATGCACCCGATCCGTTGGGCGGAAATTTCGAATACCCTTGCCCAGATCCTTCAGGTCTACGGCGATAACATGCGGAGCATTCCGGTGCTCGAATACGCCGTGAAGTGCTGCGTCGGCGCACTGCAAGTACGCACCCCCGACACCGCCCCGCTGCAATGGGCCTCGCTCCAGAACACCTTGGGCTCGGCGCTGTTCCTGCTCGCCAAGCATTCCGGCGAATGGGAATACATGCGCCAGTCGTCGGAAGCGTTTCAGTACGCGCTGTCGGTTTACAAGGATCATGGCGCCGGACGCATGGCGACGGTGACCGAGCGCAATCTGCTCCGCGCCGAGCGTCAGGTGCAGGCATTGGCCGAAAAGTATGTGGTCGAGCCGGTGTGGGCGCAAAGCTTCAACATCGCCGACTCGTCCGACGACGACATGGCGCCGCTCTTCGGCGACGACACCTCGGGCGGCATTTCGCGCATCGCTTAGTTTGATTGACGAGTCGCGACGCCGGTTTCACCCTGGCGCCATGAGCGCCCATCGTTCTTCACCATCTTCCTCGGCCGCGATTGTCATTCTCGCCGGCGGCGCCGGCCGCAGGCTTGGCGGCGTCGAAAAGGCCATCATCGATGTCGCCGGCCGGCGCTTGATCGACCGCGCCCTTGATCGTGCGCGCGAATGGACCTTACCCACGATGCTTGCGGTGCGCGGCACGGCGCCTTGGCACGACGCCATCGACGTCGCGATTGTTCGCGACGACCCCGCGATCGAGGGTCCGCTCGCCGGACTGATCGCCGCGTTTCGCGCCTTGCCCGACAGCCTCCGTGTCCTGGTCTCAATCACGGTCGACTGCCCGTTCGTACCGGACGATTTGGCGCCGCGGCTGATTGCCGCGACCGAGACCAGCGGCAAAATTGCCGTCGCGACCTGCGGCGAGCGGCATCACCATCTCCTGGCGGCGTGGCCGCGCGCAGCTTTTGCGACGATCGAGCGTGTGGCCGCCGCGGGCGAACGGGCCGTTCACCGGGCGCAGGCGGCTCATGGTAAGGTTGACGCGTCCTGGCCCGAGTCCGCGGCTGATCAGTTCCTCAATCTCAATACCGCCGAGGATCTCGACCGCGCCAGACGATCGCTTGCCGTTGAAAGACCCACGCCATGACCGCCAACCAGCGCATCCTCGCCATCGATCAGGGCACCACATCGACCCGGGCGATGATGTTCGATGCGGCGATGAACGTTCTCGCCAGCGCGCAAATTCCCTTGCGTCAGATCTATCCGCGCGACGGATGGGTCGAGCACGATGCCGAGGACATCTGGGCGGCCGTGGTTGAAACCTGCCGCGAGGTCATCGCGCGCACCGGCGGCATCAACGGCGTCGCCGCTATCGGTATCACCAATCAGCGCGAGACCACCGTGGTGTGGGACCGGCGCACCGGCAAGCCGGTCGCCAATGCCATCGTATGGCAAGACCGGCGCGGCGCCAGGCGCTGCCAGGACCTGCCGGCCGACGTGGCGCGGCGCATTCAGGCCAAAACCGGCCTGGTGCCCGATTCGTATTTCTCCGCGACCAAGATCGAGTGGCTGCTCGACAATGTGCCCGGCGCGCGCGACGCGGCGGCGGCGGGACATCTCGCCACCGGGACGATCGATTGCTTTCTGCTGTCGCGCCTCACCGGCGGGCGCGTGCATGCGACCGATGCCACCAACGCCTCACGCACCATGCTCTACGATATTGCGGCGGGCAGTTGGGACGACGAACTGCTGGCGACCTTCAACGTGCCGCGCACGATCCTACCCAATGTGCGCGACACCGCCGGCCGGTTCGGCGATAGCGATCCGGTGCTGTTTGGCGCGGCGATTCCGATCGCGGCCCTGGTCGGTGATCAGCAGTCGGCGCTGGTGGGGCAAGCGGGCTTTCGCGAGGGGATGATCAAGAGCACCTACGGCACCGGCTGCTTCGTGCTGATCAATACCGGCGCGAGGCCCCTGGCGTCGTCGCAGCGCCTCCTCACGACCGTTGCTTATCAATTGGCCGGGACGCGCACCTATGCGCTCGAAGGCAGTATCTTCAACGCCGGCACGGCCGTGCAATGGCTGCGCGACAATCTCAAGCTGGTCTCGGATGCGAACGAAACGGAAGCGATGGCCCGCGGACTCGCGAGCGAAAGCCGGGTTCATTTCGTGCCGGCTTTTACGGGATTGGGCGCGCCCTATTGGGACGCCGATGCACGCGGCGCCATTCTTGGACTGACCCGCGATACCTCGGCTGCCGAGATCGTGCGCGCGGCGCTGGAGGCGGTGTGCTTCCAGACCGGCGATTTGCTCAACGCCTTTCGCCGCGACGGCGTCGCCGAGCCGACTGTGCTGCGCGTCGACGGCGGCATGTCGGCGAACGCGTGGCTTCTGCAGACTTTGGCCGATCTCACCGGCGTCCCGGTCGAGCGCCCCGCCGTGACCGAAACGACGGTGCTAGGTGCGGCGTTCCTGGCCGGCCGTGGGGTCGGTCTTTACCCCACGTTGGCAGCGGTCGAGTCGGCCTGGCGGCTGGCGTTTCGCGCCACTCCCGGGATTGAGCCGGCAGTCCGTAACCGGCGGATCGCGGACTGGACGATAGCCGTTGGTCGGGTCCGCAGCCACAGCGGTTGAAACTAAGATTCATAAGAGATTCAGAGAGATTCGCGGAAATCGCCGCGAATTGTGCGGCGCAAAATGACTGGATCCGCGCAGCAGCCCCAGCCATTGACCTTGATCGCGCTTTGGTTTGGACCCGATTCTAAGTTAGTCTTTTGATGGGCGCAGGCGGGTTCTGATCAAGGGCGTTTTTGGTCGATGCAGTCTTATTCTGCGGGCGGTCCGGCCAAGACTGGCGTGACCGCCAAGGTGAAGTGGTTCAATCCGGCTAAGGGTTTCGGTTTCGTTGCACCAACCGACGGCTCTGCGGACGCGTTCCTTCATATTTCGGTTGTTCAACGGGCCGGCGCGACGGTGTTGCAGCAGGGCGCGACCATCGTCTGTGATTTGACGGAAGGTCCGCGCGGGCCGCAGGTCGCGAATATTTCGCGGATCGATTCGTCGACGGCGTCGTCAGACGACTACGGACCGTCCGATGGCGGCGGCGGCGATGGCGGCGAGCAGGTCATCGAAGGCGAGATCAAGTTTTTTGCGACCGACAAGGGCTATGGCTTCGGCGTTCCAACCGGCGGTGGCCAGGATATTTTTATCGGCGTCGGCGCGCTGCAGAAGTCGAAAATCGGCCGCCTTGAGTCGGGACAGAAAGTGCGGATGTACATCCGGCCCGGCAAACGCGGCCCTCAGGCGGTTCGCGTCGATGTGTTGTCGGGTCCGCCCCCACGCGCACCGCGCGATTATCGATAGTTTCTGTACCGCGCGATTGTCGATAGATCCTACGACTCAAGCCGCGATCCCGGGCCGGCGACGGGCGCCGAGCACGGCCATCAGCGCAAGCACCAGCGGCACGGCGATGGTGGCGTTGACGGCCTGCCACCCGACGGTGTTCTGCAACGCCCCGGACGCAAACGTCGCGACTGAGATCGCGGCAAAAACCAGCGTGTCGTTGAGCGCCTGGGCCTTGTCCTTCTCCTCCGGCAGGTAGCTCTCGGTCAGCAGCGACGTCGCGCCGACGTACATGAAGTTCCAGCCAAGCCCGAGCGCCACCAGTCCGATCAGGAAATTCGAGAAGTCGACGCCAACGAGATGAACGGCCATGCAGACGACATTGAGTGCGAGGCCCGCAACGATCACTTTGAGGGCGCCGAAACGCTGAATCAGCGAGCCGGTGAGAAAACTTGGCGCGAACATGGCGAGCCCATGCCATTGGATGACGAAGGCGGCGTCATCGAAATCCAATCCGCAGTCGACCATCGAGATCGGCGTCGCCGCCATGACAAGAATCATCACGCCATAGCCGACCATCGCGGCGGTCACGGCGGCGATGAACCGCGGCTGGCGGGCGATGTCAGCCAACGGTCGCCCTGAGGATGCGCGTTCGGCCGCCGAGGGCGGCGCGGCAAAGCGGCCCGCTTGCAACAGGATGACGTTGATGAAGCACAGCCCGGCGATGACCGCATAGCAGCCGGCGAAGCTGATCGGCGCCAGGAGGTCGCGTGTATGCTTGGCGAGTTCCGGCCCGGCGACCGCGGCAAGCACGCCGCCGCCCATGACGAGAGAAAGCGCCTTCGACTTGAAGGCCGGGCTTGCCGCTTCCGCCGCGGCAAAGCGGTAGAAGCCCCAGAATGCGTTATGAACCCCGAGCAGAACGCCGCCGAGGGCAAACAAGGCGAACGATTTGTCGTTGAGGGCCTGAACCGACAGCGCGGCGCCCGCGACCCCGATCAACTGCCCAGCGGTAAATCCGGCACGCCGTCCGAAGCGGCGCATCAACATCGCCGCCGGAAAAGTCGTCAGCATGGTTGCGACAAATTGCGCGGCCAGCGGCAGGGTCGCGAGTTTGGGATCAACGGCGAGATAGGTGCCGGCAAGGCCCGTCGTCAGCGTCACCATCGACACACCGGTCATCGCCAGCGCCTGCGCCAGCGTCAGGATATAGACCGTCGGGCGATGGTCGGCGGTTGAGTCCGTCGTCACGGCGACGATCTCGCCGGTGGCGGCTCGATCATCGGCGCCGATGGGCCCGGCGCGCTTTGACCCATCAGGCGGGTGAAGAATCCAACCACGCCGTTGTCGGCTTCCGGTTCCGGCGAACAGCCGGTTGCCGTGGTCGGCACCCCGGGTTGGTCGTTCGCAGTCGCCAAGGGGTCGGGCGTTGTGAAATAACAGGGAACCACGGCCATGGTCTGTTTGGGTTGGAAAAAGGCGCCATCCAGTGCTGCCGCAATGCCAAGGACGATGCCGGCAGCGGTCAGTCCAACCAAGGACGCCGCCAATAGGCGGCCGGGAAGGGAGGTCAGCATGC
>VGEM01000025.1 GCA_016869315.1 Alphaproteobacteria bacterium
CGGTGTGCGGCGTGATGACCGAGACCGATAATGCGACCGGTTTGGCGCGTGCCGTATGGCCGATCCGCATTGGCGGACTTCTGAATGCCGCGTCGGCGCCGCCCGCCAACGCCTGATCGCCTGCTCGCCGCTCTGCCGGGGCTCGGCCCTGCGTCGGTGCAATGGCTGCGCGAAGTCGGCATCGAGACCGAGGCCGAGCTTCATAAAGTCGGCGCGGTCGCGGCCTATCAACGGCTCAAGCAGTGGAACCCGAAGCGGGTCAGCCTCAACATGCTCTGGGGCCTGCATGGCGCGCTGACGGGCGGGGCGTGGAACAAGATCAACACCCGAGCCAAGGAGCAACTCAGGGCGCAAGTTCAGGCCGACAACAACACGCTGAACGGGTTCCCATAAAAGGTTAGCCGCGCCAACCGACAGAGGAATGCAAGTGGAGCTAGCGCGTAGGTCGCGCGAAGTTCTGATTTAAGGCCGTCTTGTCTGTGTCACCACTGCACCCAGCGGCACCGCCAACGCAAGCAATGCTCCAGCCAGTGCAAATGCCCCGCCGGGGAGATTTGCCCCATCGGCGATGCCCATCGAGAACACCCAACTGAACATCGCCGGGGCGAACAGGCCGGTGAGGCCCATGATTGCGTTCTGCGCGCCTTGAAGTTGGCCCTGTTCGTGCGGTTCGACCAGGCGCGTCATCTGGGCGAACGACGTCGGGCCGAACAGCGACATGGCCTGCAGGAAAGGCAAGGCGGCAAACAGAAGCGCGCCGGTCGGCGCCGAAGCGATACCGAAAAAGCCAAGGGCGCCGACCGACAATCCGGTCATCATGGTGGCGCGCTCGCCGATCCATTTGACCAATACCTTGGCGAGGCCGCCCTGGATGACGATGACGCAGATACCGACGACAGTGAGCGCGTATCCGACCCAGGTCGAATCCCATTGGTAACGATAGCCGGCATAAAACACGAAAATGGCGGGCAGGCTGTGATTGGCCGTCTGGACCAGCACATTGACCGCCGAAAGACCGCCGAGTTCGCGGTGCCGCTTGATCAGCGTCAGAGAGCCGAAAGGATTGGCCTTCAGCCAACTGAATTGCGCGCGCTTTTCCGGGGGCAGCGATTCAGGCATGACGGACCATCCGAACGCCGTGGCGGCCAACGCCATGCCCATGGCGATCCAGAACGGCAGGCGCAAATCGACGCCGCCCAGGACGCCACCGACGCCAGGTCCGATGATGAACCCCAAACCCCAGGCGGCGCCGACTTTGCCCCAGGCCGCGGCGCGACGTTCGGGCGGTGTGATATCGGCAATGTAGGCGCCGGCCGTCGTAAAACTCGCGGCCGTGATGCCCGAAATGACCCGGGCGACGAACAGCCACGCCAAGCTGGTGGCGAGCGCCGTCAGCGCATAATTGAGCGAGAGGCCGACGGTGGATATCAACAGCAGAGGGCGGCGTCCGAAGCGATCCGATAGCAATCCGACCATGGGCGAAAACGCGAATTGCAGGAACGCCCAAACGGTCGTGAACAGCCCCATGATTAAGGCTGCTTCTCCGGTATCGCCATCGGTGAAAGATTCAACCAGCTTCGGAAATACCGGCAGCATGATCCCGAACGAGAGTGAGTCGAGAAAGATGAAGACGTAGACAAAGATGCGCGCGGCGGCGCGGGGCTGAGCGGTCATGACGCTTGCTGTGAAGGAAAATCTGTTGGTTGTCGACCGCCATCTCGATCGGTCCAATCGTACCGAACACGAGGGATGTCATAGCCGTGACTAATGACGCGCCGCGCCAGCGGTGAATGGGTAGCATGTGCCGCGTTGGACGGAGAACAGGGTCATGACGGTAATGAGAAAAAGTAAGGGGCGTGTGTCGATCATGTTGCCCGCCTCAATCAAGAAGCGTGTGTCCGAGCTCGCACGGAACGACGGCGTCAGCGACAGTGCCTGGATTGCGTCCGCCGTCTCCGAAAGGATTGGCGCGTTGTCGGCAGTCGATTTCTCCAAGGAACGCGCTTCGGGAAGCGGTGGCGCAAATCGGGCGCTGGCGATCTTGCGACGCGCCGGAAGTCAACCGCCGCGACCGGGCGACGCGCGGATATGAACCTGTGCAGGCGTCGGCCCGCCGCATCGATTACTTCAAACGCCCAAAAACGAATCTCAACCCAAATGCGTTAGCGATTCTTCACGGGCGACTAATTGACGGTGGCATTGGAATCCCGGCGGTTGACCTATGCTGCGCGGACTGGTTCGTAGCGAAGCACGATGAGTTCCGAATCCCTCAGGGCGGCTCGTGCGTAGGTGCGCCCGTTGTCGTCAGAAAATTCAACTTCGTAAATATTGGGCGAGAGCGCTTCCACAATGGTGCCGACCTGGCCACGCGCCAACCCGCCCTGCGGAAAATCAGCCGTCAGAGCGACAACATCCAAGACATGAAGTGCTGCGGTCATGCAAGAATCCTAGGCAACAAAACATGTGACAAATCGTAACACGCGCTGACCAGTCAAAACAATCCAGGTCGAACGGACAATACCAGTTCCTGAAGGCCCAGAAATTACTGCATCAAGCGTATAGCGGTCGCCGTAAGCGTCTGTTGCAAGGGGCACAAAGTCAGCGTCATCGCGACGAGCGGCTTCAAGTAGAAATTGTCTCAAGCGCTTTGCATCATTGGCAACAAACCCGAGCCGTGACTGGAATACACGCGCCTTGTGGCGCCCTCGGGGATGGCTGGAGCAAAGACAATAATCCCGGAGTTTCGCCACATCGAAATAAATTTCCCCAGACCATCTCACAGTGGCCGTACCTCAATCATTCCTTGGCGCACTTCGCTGTATCATAACGAATCATTGGTCCCCACTTTCGTCGCCTCCGGCACGCTCTGTTCGCGGGTGCTTGACGCTGGGCGGCCCCGACTCTAGGCGTTATCCACAACATCTGGTATAATCGGCTTCGCCGACCACCCCATGAAGTGCACCGAGAACACAATCAAACATCAATAAGAACAGGGCATTAGGGACATGGCCGGCCATTCGCATTTTGCCAACATCCAGCACAAGAAGGGCGTGCGCGACGCCAAGCGCGCCAAGGTGTTCACCAAGCTCGCTCGCGAAATCACCGTCGCCGCCAAGATGGGTCAGCCCGACCCTGCTCATAACGCGCGTCTCAAGTCGGCGGTTCTGGCTGCCCGTGCCGAGAGCATGCCGCGCGACAGCATCGAGCGCGCGATCAAGAAGGCGACCGGTACGGATCAGGAGAATTACGAGGAGGCGCGCTACGAGGGCATCGGCCCCGGTAAGGTGGCGCTGATCGTTGAGGCGCTCACCAACAATCGCAACCGCACGGCCGGCGAGCTTCGTTCGATCTTCGACAAGAATGACGGCGTGATGGGCGAGACCAACAGCGTCGCGTTCAACTTTCAGCGCGTCGGCCAAATCACCTATCCGGGAACAGCCGGCTCGGAAGATGCTGTGATGGAAGCGGCCATCGACGCCGGCGCCGACGACGTGGCGTCGAGCCCGTTGGCTCACGATATCTATTGCGCCCCCGATTCATTGCACGCCGTGGCCAAGGGCCTCGAAAGCAAACTCGGCGAACCGCAAAGCGCACGGCTCGCGTGGCGTCCGACCATCACGACCGAAGTGACGGTCGACAAGGCCAAGGATGTGCTCGATCTGATCGCCGCGCTGGAAGACAACGACGACGTTCAGCGTGTCGCCGCCAACTACGAAATGTCCGAAGAGGTCATGGCCAAGCTTGCCAGCTAATCGCACCCGTGCCCGCGCTCACCGGCCAGCGCGCCGGACAATTTCGGCCGATGTGATCGCGCCGGCGCCGGGCGTCGTGCGAGTGCTCGGCCTCGATCCCGGCCTCAGGCATACCGGTTGGGGCGTGATCGATGCCCAAGGCAATCGGTTGAGTTACGTCGCCGATGGCGCCATCGAGCCCGACCCCGACCAGCCGCTGGCGGAACGCCTCCGCGTTCTCTTCCACGAAGTGCGTGATCTGATCGGGCGGTTTCAACCGGGTGAATGCGCCATCGAAGAAAGCTTCGTCAACCAGAACCCGGTCTCAACCTTGAAGCTGGGCCACGCCCGGGCCGCCGCCATGCTGGCGCCGGCGGAGGCCGAGGTGCCGGTGTTCGAATACAAGCCGAACCTGATCAAAAAATCGGTGGTCGGCGCCGGTCACGCCGACAAGGCGCAAGTCGGCGCCATGGTGAACATGCTCTTGCCGGGCGTCAAGGCGGGGTCGCCCGACGCTGCCGACGCACTCGCTGTTGCCATTTGTCATGTCCATCACCGCACGACGCTCAAGCGGTTGGCGGTGCGGACATGATCGGCAAGCTGCGTGGCCGGGTCGACTCTGTTTCGTCCGATGGCGCGATCATCGACGTTGGCGGCGTCGGCTACGACGTCTTCTGCTCGGCACGGACACTCTCGGGCTTGCCGGCCGCAGGCGGTGCCGTTGAGTTGGTGATCGAGACCCACGTTCGCGAAGATCACATTCATCTCTACGGTTTTCCGTCGTTGCTGGAGCGCGATGTGTTTCGGCACCTGATGACCGTTCAAGGCGTCGGCGCCAGGGTCGCCATGTCGATTACTTCGGCGCTATCGGCCAACGACATCGCCCGGGCCGTTGCCGCGGGTGATCAGGCGGTGTTTCGTCGCGCACCTGGGGTTGGCCCGAAACTGGCACAGCGCCTCGTGACCGAGCTCAAAGATAAGCTCGCTGCCTTTGGCGGCGCTGCATTGGCCGCGACGGTAACGGCAGGGCGAGGGGCCATGCCACCCAAAGGCGCCGCGCCGGTCGACGATGCCGTCTCGGCGCTGGTCAACTTGGGCTATGGGCGTGTGGACGCCTTCAGCGCCGTCTCGCGCGTCGCGGCCGACGATCCCAAGGCCACTGTTGCGGCGCTGATCAAGCAGTCGCTCCGCGAACTGGGGGCGCGCGATGGCTGAGCAGGGCGAAGCACGCATGATCGGCGGCGCGCGGCAATCGGACGATGCCGATTCCAAAGTGCGCCCGCAGCGGCTCAAGGATTGCATCGGTCAATCGGCCGTGATCGAGAACCTCGACGTGTTTATTTCTGCGGCGCGCACGCGCGCCGAGCCGCTCGATCACGTTTTGCTGCATGGCCCGCCCGGCCTCGGCAAGACGACGCTGTCGCACGTCATCGCCCACGAGCTTGGCGTCGGCTTTCGCGCCACCTCGGGGCCCATGATTGCCCGCGCCGGCGACTTGGCCGCCATCCTCACCAACCTCGAAGCCAAGGATGTGCTTTTCATCGACGAGATCCATCGCCTCAATCCCGCCATCGAAGAGGTGCTCTATCCGGCGATGGAAGACTTTCAACTTGATCTGATCATCGGCGAGGGGCCGGCGGCGCGCTCGGTGCGGATCGACTTGCAGCCCTTCACTCTGGTCGGCGCCACGACGCGCCAGGGCCTGTTGTCGAACCCGTTGCGCGATCGTTTTGGCATCCAGTTCCGCCTTGAGTTCTACGATACCCAGGCGCTGATCGAGATCGTCAATCGCGGCGCCCGCGTGCTCGACTTCAAGATCGATCCCGCCGGCGCGACCGAAATCGCCCGCCGTTCACGCGGCACGCCGCGGGTTGCGCTTCGGCTGCTCCGCCGTGTGCGCGATTTCGCCGCCGTGGCCGGCGCAAAGCTGGTGACGGCATCGATCGCCGACGGCGCACTCAAGCGGCTCGATGTCGACGCGCTCGGGCTCGATGCGATGGACCGGCGATTCATTCGCTGCATCGCCGAGAATTACTCCGGTGGTCCGGTTGGCGTCGAGACGGTGTCGGCGGCGCTGTCGGAAGAACGCGACACCATCGAAGACGTGATCGAGCCATTTCTGCTGCAGCAGGGATTTCTGCAACGCACGCCGCGCGGGCGCGTCATCACCGACAAGGGCTTTCAACATCTTGGATTGGCGGCGCCGAAGCGCGACACCGCTGTGCAGTTCGACCTGCTCGACCGGGGAGGGGCGTGATGCCGCCAACCGCGGGCGAAATCCGCGACAAGACCCACGTGATGCCGGTGCGCGTCTACTACGAAGACACCGACGCGGGCGGGATCGTTTATCACGCCAACTATCTGCGCTTCGCCGAACGCGGACGGACCGAAATGCTGCGCGTGCTTGGCATCGAACAGGACGCGCTGATGAAACGCGACGGCATTGTGTTCGCGGTTTACAAAGCCGATATCCACTATGCCAAACCGGCGAAACTCGATGACGCGCTGGATATCGAGACGTCGTTGATCGCGCTAGGCGCGGCGTCGATGAAAATTCGGCAGTGCGTGCGCCGCGCCGGCGAGGATCTTGTCCATGTCAACGTCGAAGTGGTTTGCATCGACGGCAAGGGAAAGCTGGTGCGCATTCCCGGCGGCTTGAAGTCGACCATCGCACCATATGTGACGAACTGAAGGCCAAAGAAAAAAGATCAGGAACACGGCGAAAGACCATGGAAAACGCAATCACACAGACCGCAACTCTCGCAGCCGCCGGCCCCGTCCACGTGTCCGCCTGGGGCTTGTTCCTGCAGGCCGACATCATCGTCAAAACGGTGATGCTGCTCCTGATCATGGCGTCGCTATGGAGCTGGGGTATCATCTTCGACAAGATCATGCGATTGCGCAGCTTGTTCAAACAGGCCGAGGACTTTGAAGAACGGTTCTGGTCGGGCAGTTCGCTCGAAGACCTCTACGAAAAGGTCGGGCAGCGCCCCAAAGAGCCGATGTCGGCGATTTTTGTCGCGGCCATGAAAGAGTGGAAGCGCTCGGGCACCAAAGGTGGCGCCGCTGCCTCGACGCTGGGCGAGCGCATCGACCGGGTGATGAAGATCAGTCTCGAACGCGAGATGGATCATCTCAACCGCCGCATGATCTTTTTGGCCTCGACCGGCTCGGTTGCCCCGTTCCTCGGGCTGTTCGGCACCGTCTGGGGCATCATGAATACATTCACGGCGATTGGTGCGACGTCGGACACGAGCCTCGCAACCGTTGCCCCGGGGATCGCCGAGGCGCTGTTCGCGACCGCGCTCGGTCTCGTCGCTGCCATCCCCGCGGTGGTGGCGTACAATAAGATTTCAAGCGATCTTACTCGATATGCGCTTCGGCTCGAAAATTTCGCCGGCGAGTTCGGTGCAATATTGTCGCGTCAGCTCGATCTGAGGACGTGAACCATGGCAGCGTTCATCAAGCCAAGCAGTGGAGCCAAGACGACGCGACGGAGTTTTTCGCCGGTCGCGGAAATCAATGTCACGCCTCTGGTCGACGTCATGCTGGTGCTGCTAGTGATCTTCATCATTACGGCGCCGCTGCTGACGACCGGTGTCAACGTCAATCTGCCGCAAACCAGTCGCGCCAAGTCGTTGCCGCAGGATAACAAGGGGCTGACGCTCTACGTCGAGAAGGACGGCACCTTCACGCTCAACAGCGAGAAGATCACGCTGGATCAGCTTCGCCCGCGTCTGACGACCGTTCGCGAGTCCAATCCCGATGTCCGCATTTACGTGAAGGGCGATGCCGATGTCGCCTACGGTCTGATGATGCAGGCCATGGCGGAAGTGAGCGGCGCCGGCATCACGCAGGTCGCGTTCGTCACCGATCCGCCCAAGAAAAGCCTGAGATCGCCCCGCTAATTGCCTGGATTCGCTGGCCGAATGAGCACGATGAACCTGTCGCTGCGAGAGACCGAGGGCCAAGGACTGATGTTGTCCGTGGCGCTGCACGTCGCGGTGGCAGTCGGCACATGGGTGACGGTGCCGTTTTTGTCGCGCGACTTGCCGCTCGAGCAGCCGATCATCGTCGATCTCGTGCCGATCGACGACATCACCGCGGCGCCGCCAAAGCCGGCGCCAAAGGTCGAGCCCAAAATCGAGCCAAAGCCCGAAGAAAAACCCGAGCCGCCAAAGCCGGTCGACGCCGAGAAGCCGAGCCCCAACCAGATGCCGCCGCCGCCCGACGCCAGCGCCCCGCCGCCCAAGCCGGTTGCCGAGGCGCCGCCGGTCCCCAAGGTCGCGCCGCCACCGCCCAAACCCAAGGCGAAACCCAAGAAAGACGACTGGGCCGATCTTCAGTCGCTGGTCAAGAACCTCGAAAAGAAAGAAGCCAAGGCGGAAGAGCAGCGTCAGCAAGTGGCGGCGGTCACGCCTCAAGACGCGAAGGTGATCACCCAGCAGACGGCCGATCGCGCCACCATGACCGAGCTGGACGCCATCCGGTCGCACATCGAGGCGTGCTGGCGGATCGATCCCGGCAAGGAGGGCATCGAGAATTTGAGCGCCGAAATCAAGGTCTACATCAACCCGGACGGATCGGTGCAGCAGGCCGCCGTCGAAGACATGGGGCGATATCTCGCCGACTCTCAGTTCCGCACTTTTGCGAACAGCGCGCGCAACGCGGTGTTGAGCTGCGGCAATATTCCGATCTCGGCCGAGCGCTACGAAACGTTCAAGGTGCTCAGTCTCAACTTCTCGCCCCAGGGGCGGATCAATTGAGTTCCAGTTCGAAGAGGCGAACCAATTTCACTTGTCATGACCGGGCTTGCCCGGCATCCATTGGCCATCAGGCACGGTGGGCTTTGGGACTGTCCCAGGGCGGCATTGCGAGCAGGGTGTATCGTTGATGACAACTCAAATCGTTCGGATCGCGTTGGCGCTGGTGACGGCATTTGTCCTCGTAACCGGACACGCTCACGCCCAGGTCCGCCTTGACATTACCCGCGGTCGGGTCGAGCCGATGCCGATTGCGGTAACGACGTTCGCCAGCACGACCGATCAGGGCAAACAGATCGGCCGCGATGTGGCATCGGTCATTTCCGCCGATCTCGAACGCTCGGGGCTGTTCAGGCCGCTCGATCCGCGAGGATTTATGCAGGAACTGACCTCGCTCGACGTCCAGCCCCGGTTCCCCGACTGGCGGGCGCTCGCCGCCCAAGCGCTCGTCCAAGGCGTGATCGAACCGCAACCCAATGGCCAGATTCGGATCGCGTTTCGTTTGTGGGACGTGTTCGGCGGCCAGCAAATGGTGGGGCAGGCGTTTGTGACCCAGCCCGACAATTGGCGGCGCGTGTCGCACATCATTGCCGACGCCGTCTACACGGCGATTACCGGCGAAAGCGGATATTTCGATACCCGCGTCGTCTACATCGCCGAAAGCGGCCCGCCTGATAAGCGCATCAAGCGCCTCGCCATCATGGATCAGGATGGCGCGAATCACCGTTACTTGACCGATGGCGCCAATCTCGTCCTGACGCCTCGATTCTCCCCGACGTCGCAGGAAATCACTTACCTTTCGTACTTCCGCAATGTGCCGCGGGTTTACTTGTTTAATATCGATACCGGTCGCCAAGAGGTTCTGGGCGACTTTCCGGGCATGACCTATGCGCCGCGATTCTCGCCTGACGGAAACAAGGTCATTTTCAGCATGGCCGCCGGCGGCAATTCCGAAATCTACGAAATGGATCTCCGGACGCGCCGGGCAAACAAGCTGACCGATCACCCCGCCATCGATACCTCGCCAAGCTTTTCGCCCAAAGCCGATCAGCTTGCGTTCAACTCGGATCGCGGCGGCAGCCAACAGATTTACACCATGAATGCCGATGGCTCGAATGTGCAGCGGATCAGTTTTGGCCAAGGCAAATACGGTACGCCGGTGTGGTCGCCGCGCGGCGACCTGATTGCATTTACGCGCATGAACCAAGGGAATTTCTATATTGGTGTGATGCGGCCCGACGGCAGCGGTGAGCGGCTGCTGGCCGAGGGCTTTCTCGTTGAGGCGCCGACCTGGTCGCCCAACGGTCGCGTCCTGATGTATTTTGCCCAAGGCCAAACCCGGGCGGACGGCTCGGGCGGTCGCGTGCGGCTCTATTCGATCGACTTAACGGGCTACAATCAGCGTGAGTTGGTGACGCCGCAAGACGCATCAGATCCGGCGTGGTCACCCTTGATTAGTGAGCAGGGGAATTAATAATAGCCAGCTATTAATGACGATTCTTGGGTTTTCGAACCCGAGCGCCACCCCCGAAACTTTTTTGCAACAGTTCAGGGGTAAAAAGCATTAATTTCATGGAGATGGTCGGTGGGTGCGTTGCTTCCTCTTGCGTCTCGTCGGGTAATTGGTACAAGAATGCCCGAAATTCCAGGTTTGGTTACTACTTCGGCTCGTCAACTCCAGTACAACTAGGGGAAAAAAATGAATACCCGCTTCCTTTGCGCCGTCCTCGTGTCCTTCGCCTTGGCGGCGTGCGCAAGCAAGAAAGATGACATGAAGGGTTCCGGCAGCGGCGGCGCCGGCGGCGGTGGGGCGGCAGCCTCTACGTCGGGTCCGGATCCGAAATCGATCCCGTACTTCAACCAGGTCGTCGGCAACTCGGTCGGCTTCGACTATGACAAGTACGATCTGCGTTCAGATTCGCAGGCGGTCCTCCGGGGCCAGGCCGCGTGGCTGAACCAGAACCCGAACTACACCGTGACCATCGAAGGTCATTGCGACGAACGCGGCACCCGCGAATACAACCTTGGTCTGGGTGAGCGCCGCGCTAATGCGGTGAAGCAATACCTGCAAGCGCAGGGCGTCGCAGCCGCTCGCATCAAGACGGTCTCCTACGGTAAGGAGCGTCCGGTGTGCGTGGCTTCGAACGAAGATTGCTATGGCAAGAACCGCCGCGGCGTTTCGGTCGTTCAGTAAAGACTCGCTCGGTTCTTGCCCGTTGCTCGGGTAAGGGTCGGTTAAGCGTCAACGCGCATTGTGGCCGCCGCGGCATCGCCCGGCGGCCACTTGTATTTCGGCCACCAGTTTCTCCCGGCGACGCCACAATGTCGCCGGCCACATGCGACAGAGTGTGTACGATGCGCTGCCGACGTCCACGGATTGCGTGAAGGAATCGCCATGAATATCCAGTTCTTGTCGCGGTTGGCGGGCGGGTGCCTCGCCCTGGTGTTGACGACAAGCGCCGCCGTAGCCCAAAGCAATCGCGAGCTTGCCGAGCGCGTGAACCGGCTCGAACAGGCCGTGCAGTCGATGACCAAGTCGCCCGAGGCCACCGCTGCCGAGGACGCCGACCTTGCCCTCCGCATTCTGAAACTCGAACAGCTGGTCGAACAACTCACGGGCCAGATTGAGGAGACTCGCTTCCGCGCCAACCAGACCGCGCGTCAGGTCGAGCAGTTGTCGAACGATTTGAATCTCCGTGTCGCGACACTGGAACAAGCCGCCAAGCTGCCGCCCGGCGCGGCCATGGCCGCGGCGCAGCCGGGTGCGACGATGTCGGGTTCAATGCCGGGCTCGGCGGCGGCATCTTTGCCGGGCGCGCGCCCGATCTCGCCATCGGCGCCAGCCGCGGCACAAGCGGCGGTGGCAGGATCTTCAGCGGTCGCTAGTGACAGTCCGTTGTCGCGCCCGATGACGCCACAGCCGGTACCTGCCCAACAGGCGCCAAATGTAGCCGCCCCACTCGCGCAAGCGGCCGCGACGCCGCAGCCCCAAATTCAAGGGCAATCGGGCGCCGGCGGCTTTGGGCAATTGCGCACCGATGCCCAAGGTCGACCGTTGCCGCCCGACCCGAACCAACCGCTCGCGCCCGTCGTCGACAACACGCCGCCGCCACCGGCCCCTGTTCCCATGCGCGCGCCGACGACGGGGGCCGTCGCGTCATCCCAACTCGGGGTCGAAGCCGGCATCCCGGTCGATGTCGCGCTTCCCGAAGGCACGCCAAAACAGCAGTACGACTACGCCTTCGATTTTCTGAAACGGCAGGATTATCCGCGCGCCGAAGCGGCCTTCCGCGAATTCATGAAGCGCTACCCCAAAGACGCCTTGGCCGGAAACGCGCAGTACTGGTTGGGCGAGACTTACTACGTCCGTAACGATTTGCAGAAGTCGGTCATCGAGTTCATGAACGGCTATCAGAATTATCCGAAGAGCAACAAAGCGCCCGACAATTTGCTCAAGCTTGGCATGTCGCTGTCCCGGCTCGGGCAATCGAAAGAAGCCTGCACCGCGCTTGGCCGTCTCAGCAAAGAATATCCGGACGCCGGCGACCAGATCAGGCGTAGCGCGCAGCAGGAGCGCCAGCGCCTCAAGTGCGCGGCCTGATCGACAACCTCTATGATCGCGTCGCGCGCGCCTGACATCGATCGTGCCGCAACCGCGATCGGTCGCGACGAGTTCGAAGCGGCGCTGACGCCACTCCTCGACCCGGAGCATTTCCCGGGGGATTCGGCGCCCGTTTCGCCGCGGGACCTGCGACCCGACAAGAGATCGAGAGCAGTTGCCGACTTGGGCACAGTGGAAAGCGCTCCAGCGCCGCGGCACCTCGCCGTGGCGGTCTCGGGCGGCGCCGACAGCATGGCGCTCGTGCTGCTGCTTCAATCGTGGTGCGGCGACCGAGGGGTGAACCTCGCGGCATTCACGGTCGATCATCGGCTTCGCCCGGAAGCTGCGGCGGAGGCTCGCCAGGTCGGCGCGTGGCTTGCCGCTCGCGGCATTTCGCACGAGACACTTGTCTGGCAGGACGGCGCCGCGCGGGCATCAATCGATGCCAGCGCACAGGCTGACGGACGCGCGGCACGGTATCGACTGCTCATCGAGGCGTGCCGCGCGCGCGGCATTGGCGCGTTGGCCTTGGCCCATCACGCTGACGATCAGGTCGAGACCTTCCTGATGCGCCTGACCCGAGGCAGTGGACTTGAAGGGTTGACGGCGATGGCCCCGGCGACGGCGCGCGATGGCATTCGACTCCTGCGGCCGCTGCTCACATTTCCCAAAGCGCGCCTTGAGGCGACCTGTCGCGCCGTCGGGCAAAGGTGGATTTCCGATCCGTCCAATCAAGACGATACCTACGGCCGCGTCCGCTTTCGCAAGGCCCGGGCGTTTTTAGCAGACGAGGGGCTGAGCGACGATCGATTGCTCTCGACGGTCGGCCACTTGCAGCGGGCACAGCGGGCCATCGATCAAATGGTCGCCGATTTGGCCTGCCGAGCCGTCACGAACGACCGGTTCGGTCTCGTTACCGTCATGGGCGATGCGCTGCGCGACGCCGCCGAGGAAATTGCCTTGCGCCTGTTGGCGCGCGTGCTGACCGAGGCGGCAGGCGCCGCATATGGCCCGCGGTTCGAGGGCCTGGAGCGTTTGTACGATATGCTGTGCGGCCAGACCGACCTCCGGGTCACGCTTGGTGGGTGCATCGTCGAAAAATCTGCCGGAACCATCCGCATTTACCGCGAGGCGGCGGCGATCGATCGAGACGTGTCGATTGCCCCTAACCAATCGGTGGTTTGGGACGGCCGTTTCCGATTAAGTATGTCGGCTGACTCGCCCCATGGATCATGCATCGTGACCCGTCTGCATAACGAGCATTGGCTCGCACTCAAATCAGCGGGCGGCGGCGTCGCCCTCGAGTCGTTGCCGCGGGCAGTCCTTCACACCCTTCCGGTCCTCCTCAAGGACAATAGGCTCGTCGCCGTGCCGCATGCTGGCTGGAGTGAGAAAGACGTCGGTGGGCGCAATCAAATCGAGGTCGAGCTGGTACGGCGCACGACCGCAAGCGGCTGATTTGTTTCAGATTCGTGAACCCTTTGCGGCCATAAACGCTTTGCTTGCCCAACTGGTTTGGAGCACTATCTAAGGCGAAACAATCGGTCGCGCTGGCGACAAGGACAAACACTTGAATATCAGCCGAAATTTGATGCTGTGGGTCATCATCCTGGTTGGCGTGGTGGCCTTGTTCAATCTGTTCTCGGGCAATGCACCGCGCAGCCCGGCGCGCGAACTGTCGTTCTCCGAGTTTCGCGCCGCCGTCGAGCGGAGCGAAGTGCAAGATGTGACGATTCAGGGCAACTATGTGATTGGCCACCTCAAATCGGGCGGTGACTTCAGGACGTACGCGCCCGAGGACCCGACCCTGGTGCCAAGCCTTCTGCAAAATGGGGTACAGCTCAAGGCTGCCCCACCGCCCAATTCTGAGTTTTCTCTTTGGGGCCTGATCATTTCCTGGTTCCCGATGCTGTTGATTCTCGGCGTATGGATATTCTTCATGCGCCAGATGCAGTCGGGTGGCGGCAAGGCGATGGGCTTCGGTAAGTCGCGCGCCAAGCTTCTCAACGAGAAGCAAGGCCGGGTGACTTTTGAAGATGTTGCCGGCATCGAAGAATCCAAGGTGGAACTTGAGGAGATTGTCGAGTTCCTCAAGGAGCCGCAGAAATTCCAGCGGCTGGGCGGCAAGATTCCGAAGGGTGTGCTGCTGGTCGGGCCGCCCGGCACCGGCAAGACACTGTTGGCGCGCGCGATCGCCGGCGAAGCCAATGTTCCGTTCTTCACCATCTCCGGATCGGATTTCGTCGAGATGTTTGTCGGCGTTGGCGCGTCGCGCGTGCGCGACATGTTCGAACAGGGCAAGAAGAACGCGCCTTGCATCATCTTTATCGACGAAATCGACGCCGTCGGTCGTCATCGCGGCGCCGGACTTGGCGGCGGTAACGACGAACGCGAGCAGACCCTGAACCAGTTGCTGGTCGAGATGGACGGCTTCGAGGCCAATGATGGCGTGATCCTGATTGCCGCCACCAACCGCCCCGACGTCCTCGATCCGGCGCTATTGCGTCCGGGCCGGTTCGACCGCCAGGTCGTGGTGCCGAATCCCGATATCCTCGGTCGCGAAAAGATTCTTCAGGTTCATACCCGCAAGACCCCGGTCGGTACCGACGTCGAACTCAAAGTGATCGCCCGCGGCACACCAGGTTTCTCCGGCGCGGATCTCGCAAATCTCGTCAACGAAGCGGCGCTGTTGGCGGCCCGTAAGGCAAAGCGCGTCATTTCGATGCTCGAATTCGAGGAAGCAAAAGACAAAGTCATGATGGGCACCGAGCGGCGCTCGATGGTCATGACCGAAGACGAAAAGCGCCTGACGGCTGTTCACGAAGCCGGGCATGCCTTGGTCATGCTGCGCGTTCCCGGCCATGAACCCTTGCACAAAGTGACAATCATCCCGCGCGGTCGAGCGCTTGGCGTCACGATGTGGTTGCCGGAGCGCGACAAGTACAGTCAATCGCGTGTTGAATTGCGTGCGCAACTCGCCAGCTTGTTTGGCGGGCGTGTCGCCGAGGAATTGGTATTCGGGCCGGAAAAGGTGACGACAGGTGCGTCGGACGACATTCGTCGCGCCACAGATATTGCGCGTCGTATGGTGACCGAATTTGGCTTTAGCGACCGGCTCGGCCCGCTCCGGTACCTCGACAATAGCGGCGAGGTATTCCTCGGGCACTCTGTGACTCAGCAAAAGAATGTTTCTGATGCGACTGCCAAGGTGATCGACGAGGAAGTTCGCAAGTTTGTCGAAGACGGCGAAGCCACTGCCCGCAAGATCATCACCGAAGGCCGATCGGAACTCGATATCATTTCTGCCGGCTTGCTCGAACACGAGACGCTCTCGCGGGACGATATTGAGGCGCTGTTGCGAGGAGAAACGATCGATCGGAGCGAGAAGGCGGCCCCCAAGGCACGCGACTCGGGTCGTCGCACTTCGGTGCCGACATCGGGCGCGAGCGGGCGGCCAACGCCGGGGTTCGGTCAGGAACCAACGCCGCAGCCAGGCGGTTGACCCGCGCGCCAAATATGTGAGGTTGTGGGCTCCGCGCGACATGATCGCCGGAGCCCATTCTCTTTCTGGCGACGATGGTTCGACGATATTTTACACCGCGTGGAATTTGCCGCGGCGCACCGGCGAAACGACTCCTGTCGAACGGGCACGCGTGGCCGTTGCTCGGCAATGGCGACGTTTTTGCCGCCGCCGATATAACGACCGTCGGTGCGGAACAATTGGCTACTAAGACGATCGTTCGCGGTGACGTGATGGGCCGTGAGTGGCAGTCCTATCTTGACGGACTCGCGACCAAACGCGCTCCGTTTGCCGGCGTAGCGCTCGACCGCCCGCGGTTGATGGGCATCGTCAACGTCACGCCAGACAGCTTCTCCGACGGCGGCAAATCGTTTGTGGCTAACGCCGCCGTTGCGCATGGCGTGGCATTGGCCGAAGCCGGCGCCGATATCGTCGACGTTGGCGGCGAGTCGACCCGGCCGGGCGCGACGCCTGTGTCGCCCGATGAAGAAGTCCGGCGCGTGCTGCCCGTGGTGGCGGCGCTGACAAATCGTGGCCTGAACGTGTCGATCGATTCGCGCAACGCCTCGACCATGGCTGCCGCGCTGTCGGCGGGTGCGACGATCATCAACGACGTGAATGCGTTGCGTGGCGAGGGCGCGATCAATGTCGCGGCACAGTCGTCGGCCGCGGTGATTCTGATGCACATGCAGGGCGACCCTGCGACGATGCAGCTCAATCCGCGCTATGTCTGGGCACCCGGCGATATCTACGACTTTCTCGCCGAACGCATCGCGGCCTGTGTCGCGGCCGGACTTGATCGATCGAGAATCGCGATCGACCCCGGGATTGGATTCGGCAAGAATGACGACCATATCCGTGCGATTTTCGATCATCTCGCCTTGTTTCATGGTCTTGGGACCGCTGTTGTCCTGGGGGCTTCCCGCAAAGGTTTCATTGGCCGAGCTGGCGGCGGAGAGCTGCCCGAACATCGGCTGGCCGGCTCAATATCTGCGGCACTCGCGGCCGTGACGCAGGGAATTCAGCTTGTCCGCGTCCACGACGTCGCCGAAACGCGTCGCGCCTTCGACGTCTGGCGGAGTATCGCATGAGAATGTTGATTTGCGCCGCCGATCGCGCAAGAACAGGACATTGAACCCTATGACGAAGTTGTCGCCATGAGTCGCCGCCTATTTGGGACCGACGGAATCCGTGGTCTTGCAAATGCCGATCCGATGACGGCCGAGGTCGCCATGAAATTGGGCGAGGCGGCGGGGCATTATTTTGCCCGCAGCAATCGCCGGCACACGGCCGTGATCGGCAAGGACACCCGCCTATCGGGCTATCTTTTGGAGCCTGCGCTGACGGCTGGATTCATCGCTGTCGGCATGGACGTGGTGATCATGGGGCCGATCCCGACGCCGGGCATCGCCATGTTGACCCGCTCGCTGCGGGCAGATCTCGGTGTGATGATCTCAGCTTCTCACAACCCGTTCGAGGATAACGGCATCAAATTGTTCGGGCCGGACGGGTTCAAGCTTTCGGATGCGATCGAGGACGAAATTGAGTCGCTGATGAAGGCCGACACATCCAAGTTGCGGGTGGTCTCTCCCAAACTCGGACGGACCAAGCGTCTTGAAGATGCCGCCGGCCGCTACATCGAATTCACCAAGGGCACCTTTCCGCGGGGTATGCGGCTGGACGGGCTCAAGTTGGTGGTCGATTGCGCCAACGGCGCGGCCTACAAGATCGCACCAACGGTATTCTGGGAGCTCGGCGCCGACGTGGTCAAAGTCGGTGTCGATCCCGACGGCTTCAATATCAACCGCAATTGCGGCTCGACGCACCCGGATCGGATGCGCGAATTGGTGGTCAGTCATAATGCGAACCTCGGCATTGCCCTCGATGGCGATGCCGACCGCGTCCTGTTTTGCGATGAACACGGCGACATGATCGACGGCGATCAGGTATTGGGCCTCATCGCCGAAAGCTGGAAAAAACGCGGCGAGCTGGCAGGCGACGCGGTTGTCGCGACGGTGATGAGCAATCTTGGACTTGAGCGCCGTCTGAAAAGCATCGGCCTCGAACTCAAGCGCACCAAGGTCGGCGACCGATACGTTGTCGAGGAGATGCGGCGCGGCGGTTTCAACCTCGGTGGCGAGCAATCGGGGCACATCGTCATGGGAACTCATGCGACGACCGGCGATGGGATCATCGCGGCGCTTCAAGTCCTGGCGGCTCTTGTCGAGAGCGGCAAGAGCGCCAGCCAAACGCTTCGCGTTTTTGCTCCGGTGCCGCAGAAACTCAAGAATGTTCGCCTCGGCAATGGCGCCGATCCCGACAAAGTCCTGGCGATCGACGTCGTCAAGCAAGCGATCGTCGCGAGCGCACGCAAGCTCGATGGGCGCGGGCGCGTTCTGATCCGCAAGTCCGGTACCGAGCCTCTCATTCGAGTCATGGTCGAGGGCGACGACGCGGCCGAAGTCGACACCGTTGTTGGGTCGCTGGTGCAGGTGATCTCGCAGGCCGCCGCCTAGTCATGCCGGGCCGCGTACTGATCATCGCCGGGTCCGACTCAGGCGGCGGGGCCGGCATCCAAGCCGATCTTAAGACCGTGACCTGCCTCGGTGCTTTCGCGGCAACGGCGGTGACGGCGTTGACCGTGCAGAACACGCAGGGTGTGTTCGGTGTCCACGCCGTGCCGAACGATTTTATCGCCCGCCAGATCGAGGCCGTGGTGACCGACATCGGTGCCGATGTGATCAAGACCGGGATGTTGGCAACCAGCGACGTGATCGGCACTGTCGCCGACACGCTGGACAGAATCGCGCCCCATGTGCCCCGCGTGGTCGACCCGGTGATGCGCGCCAAGGGCGGCCATCCCCTGCTGGCGTCCGACGCGGCGCAGACCCTGATCGCACGCATGGTGAAAGGCGCGACAATCGTCACGCCGAACTTGCCGGAGGCGGAGGTTTTGACCGGCCGGCAAATTCGAACGGTGGCAGACATGGAAGCTGCGATTCCGGCGTGCAGGGCACTAGGGGCCGGCGCAATCCTGCTCAAGGGCGGTCATGTCGAAGGGGATACGGTGGTCGATATTCTCATTACGGCCGCGACCGCAAGACAGTTTGTCAGCCCGCGCATTCAGTCCACATCGACGCATGGCACCGGATGCACACTGGCGTCCGGGATCGCCGCCGGTCTGGCCGGCGGTCTGACGCTTGAAGCTGCAGTTGTCCGCGCGCGCGATTACGTGCGACGTGCGATCGAAACCGCGCCCGGATTGGGCAAGGGACACGGGCCTCTCAATCACGGACACACTGTTTCGATCGCGTGAAGACGCCTGTAAATCGTCGTCTCTGTGCAATTGACGATCTCGGGGGCGATTCATAAACTCCGCGCCCCACGCCGGACCCGGTTTCCGCGAATCCGGCGCTTTCAGTGGTGAAGGACTCTCTTCGAAATGCCGCAAAGCCCAAAGCCGTCGGCTCGTCCGGCGCGCACCCATTTTTCGTCCGGCCCCTGCGCCAAGCGTCCCGGCTGGACGCTCGATGCCTTGAAGGGCGCGTTGGTCGGTCGCTCGCATCGCGCCAAGCCAGCCAAAGCCCGCATCAAGGCCGTCATCGATAGAACGCGTTCGATTCTGGGTGTGCCGGCGGACTATCGGATCGCGATTGTGCCGGCGTCCGACACCGGTGCGGTCGAGATGATGCTGTGGCACGCGCTCGGACCGCGCCCGGTTGACATGTTGGCCTGGGAAAGTTTCGGCGAAGGCTGGGTGACCGACGTCGTGAAACAGCTCAAGCTCAAGGACGCGCGCGTGCTCAAGGCACCGTACGGCCAATTGCCCGATCTGTCGCAAGTCAATTTCGATCACGACGTGGTATTCACGTGGAACGGAACGACCTCCGGCGTGCGCGTGCCGAACGGCGACTGGATCAAGGCCGACCGACAGGGATTGACGTTTTGCGACGCGACCTCGGCCGTATTCGCTATGGACATGCCCTGGTCGAAACTCGATGTGACGACGTACTCATGGCAGAAAGTATTGGGTGGCGAGGCGCAGCACGGCATGTTGATTCTTTCGCCGCGGGCCGTACAGCGGCTCGAGAGCTATTCGCCGCCGTGGCCAATGCCGAAAATCTTCCGCTTGACCAAGGGCGGCAAACTTCAAGAAGCGATCTTCGAAGGCGACACCATCAACACCGTTTCGATGCTGTGCGTCGAGGATGCGGTCGACGGTTTGATCTGGGCCGAGAGTGTCGGCGGGCTCAAAGGGTTGATCGCGCGTTCTGAAGCGAATTTGAAAGTGATCGCCGATTGGGTCGCGCAAAAGAACTGGGTCGGGTTCCTCGCCGACAAGGCCGAGACCCGCTCATGCACATCGATCTGCCTCAAGATCACGGCCGACTGGTTCACGGCGCTGACGCCCGAAAAGCAAGCCGAAGCCGCCAAGGCGATAACCAGTTTGCTTGAGAAGGAGGGCGTGGCGCTCGACATCGGCGCTTATCGCGATGCGCCGCCGGGCTTGCGAATCTGGGGGGGCGCCACCGTCGAAAAGTCCGACCTCGAGGCATTGCTGCCCTGGCTCGAATGGGCTCATACCGAAGTTCAACCTGCTTAAGGCCGTACGATTCCATGAGCAAACCCAAAGTCTTGATTAGCGATAAACTGAGTCCGGCCGCGGTCGAGATCTTCAAGAGCCGCGGCATCGACGCCGATGTCAAAACCGGCCTCAAGCCCGAGGAACTGCTGGCCATCATTGGCCAATACGACGGTCTCGCCGTTCGCTCATCGACCAAGGTTACGAAAGACGTCATGGCGGCCGGCGCCCGATTGAAGGTCGTTGGTCGCGCCGGCATTGGCGTCGATAACGTCGATGTCGAAGCGGCGACGTCGCGCGGTATCGTCGTCATGAACACGCCATTCGGCAATGCCATCACGACAGCCGAACATGCGTTGTCGATGATGATGACGCTCGCCCGTCAAATTCCATCGGCCAATGCCTCGACCCACGCCGGCAAGTGGGAAAAATCGAAGTACATGGGCGTCGAGCTATTCGGAAAAACGCTCGGCGTGATTGGCT
>VGEM01000026.1 GCA_016869315.1 Alphaproteobacteria bacterium
GTTAAATCGATCTGGAGCAGAGGACCTTGCAGCCCATCGACAACCCTTTCGGCTAAGGGTGTCACCTATGTCTCCGGTACAAACCGTCACCCATGTCTCAGGGTCGGCAGCTCTTGGATGGTGCCGGCGCGCGGAATCGAACCGCGGACCTACTGATTACGAATCAGTTGCTCTACCTCTGAGCTACGCCGGCCCAAGGCCGAGGTTTTCAGGGGCAAGCCCCCAAATCCCGCCGGAAAATGGGCCGGACCATAGGCGCTCGAAGGTTAAAGCGCAAGGTATCGGGCCCGCCAATCGGGGCCGGAAAACGTGTAGATTAGGGCCATGATTCAAGCCTCTTATCGCGTGCATGACGTCGCTATCGTGGGCGGTGGATTGGTCGGCGGCGCGCTCGCCGTCGCGCTCGCCCGCCATGGCGTCGGCGTTGTTCTCATCGACAAACTCCCGCCGGAGGCGGGCATTGCGCCTACCTTCGATGGCCGCGCGTCGGCGATCGCCTTGACCGGACAGCGCCTGCTCGATGCGATCGGACTCTGGCGTCACATCGGCGCCGAGGCCGAACCGATCCGCGAAATTCGCGTTTCTGACGGCGACTCGCTGATGTTCCTCCACTATGACCACGCCGAGCTCGGCACTGATCCGCTCGGTTTCATGGTCGAGAACCGCCACCTGCGGCGGGCCATCGCAGCCGAGGTCGCCGCGCTCGGAGATCGCATGACCGTCATGGCGCCGACCGACGTCGTGGGGTTCGATCAGGACGCCGATGCCGCATATGTTGTTTGCGCTGACGGCACCCGCATTCACGCACGTCTTTTTGTGTCGGCCGAGGGCCGTGGCTCGGTATTGCGCCAGGCGGCCGGGATCGGCGTCAAGGGCTGGCGCTACGATCAAACGGCCATCGTCGCCACCATTGCACATGCCACGCATCACGCCGGCATCGCCCACGAGCGCTTCTTGCCCCCTGGCCCGTTCGCGATTCTGCCGCTGGCGGGCGGCTATCGCTCGTCGTTGGTGTGGACCGAGGCCGCGCACCTGGCGGGCGACTATCTCAAACTTTCCGATGAGAGATTCGTCGCCGAAATTTCACGCCGGGTCGGCGACTTTCTCGGCGGGCTCGAATTAGTCGGTCCGCGCTTCAGCTATCCGCTTGGTCTTCAATTTGCTGACGCCTACGTCAAAGGCCGCCTGGCACTGATCGGCGATGTCGCCCACGCCATTCATCCGATCGCGGGGCAAGGCCTCAACCTCGGGCTTCGCGATGTCGCGGCCTTGACCGAACTGGTCGCCGATGCGGTTGGCCTCGGCCTCGATCCCGCCAGCCCGAACGTGCTCGACGGCTATCAGCGCTGGCGGCGCGCCGACAATTTGCTGATGGGCGGGGTGACCGACGCGCTTAATCGATTATTTGCCAACGACATCGCCCCGGTGCGCGCGGCGCGCGATCTTGGGCTCGCGGTCGTCAATCGCATCGGCCCGCTCAAGCGGACCTTGATGCGGAGCGCCATGGGCCTTTCCGGTCAGCTCCCCACCCTCATGCGGCAAAAATAGGGTACGGCCCTATTTTCGGGGAGCATCTGGATGTCTTTTTAGACCTTTAGATTGAAGCGCTTCGAGGTAGATCCGCCAGCGCTCGGCATACTGCGTGCCAAGCTCATGCAGGTAGCGCCACGAATAAATGCCGGTGTCGTGCAGATCGTCGAAGATGAGCCGCACCGCATAATGGCCTACCAGCTCAAGTGACATGATGCCGACATGAGCGCGGCCGCCGACCACGACCCGCTCGGACGGATTGTGTCCCTGCACCTCGGCCGACGGGCTCTCCACACGGAGATATTCGGCCGCGAGATCGAACTGTTGTCCATCGTCGAAACTGACGCGAAGGACTTTCGCAGCCGCGTCGTAGGCGAGTTCGGTCGGCCAAGGATCGCTGCTCATGCCCCGCTGCTCAAGACATGAATTAAGCCTAATCGAGCTTTCGCGCTTCGTCCGCCAGCATGATCGGAATGCCATCGCGGATCGGATAGGCAAGTCCAGCCTTCTTGCTGATCAGCTCGGCTTTCTCGCGATCATAGTCGAGCGCGCCTTTGGTCACCGGGCAAACCAGCAGTTCAAGCAGCTTCGGATCGACCTCGGGCTGGGCCATCGTCATGTCCTCATTTACTGTCGCGGGCCGTCAGGTTTACCGCTGGCGTCGAAGACGCCCATGGTCAGAAGCGTCATCAATGTCTGAGCGCGCGTCGCGAGACTCTCGGATTCGAGCAAGGCCTGCTTCTCGGGCGGCTCGAACGGGCAGATCATGCAGAGCGAGGTGATCAACGTCGCGTCGGCGAGGTTCTTGATGATGTCGATATTGAGCTTCATGCCGTGGGCATCGAGATAGGGTTTGAGCTGCTTCAACAACATCTCGCGGTCGAGTTCGATCTTGGGATGGGGCTCCATGTCGGCGCGGAACGGGCCGTAGTCGGCCCGCACGCGGCGATAGCCGCGCACGCCTGTCAGCTCTTCGAAGAC
Source organism: Alphaproteobacteria bacterium (assembly GCA_016869315.1). Taxonomy (GTDB): domain Bacteria; phylum Pseudomonadota; class Alphaproteobacteria; order Rhodospirillales; family Rhodospirillaceae; genus VGEM01. Next base: position 2,512 of record VGEM01000026.1, read on the forward strand.
CCGAAAACGAATCAAGCCCCTGAGCGCAATGAGGATGCGCCCGTCATCGGTTTCTTCGAACGAGACAATGCGACCCAAGCATCCGACCGAATACAGCGGCGGCTCGCTTGCGACCGTGATCATCGGCATGTCGGAGCCCGCGCCCTCGGCCGTCGCGCGCGCCCGCGCCATCCTGCTTTGGTCGGGCTGAATCATGCCGAACAACCGGCCCTGACCAAGCGCATCCAAGGTCATATTGAGATAGCGCGGCTCGAAAATATTGAGTGGCAACCGCCCGGTCGGCAGCAGCATCGCGCCCGGCAGCGGGCACACCGCAATCTCTGCGGGCAGATCCTCGAAGCGTGTCTGGACCGGGCTTCGCATCTTGGACGGCGACCGCGCGCCTCCCTAGGAGAACAGGATTGACGACAGACGGCGGCGACCGCTCAGCGTCAGCGGATCGGTCGACCCCATCGCCTCAAAAAACTTTACCAGCTGTTTGCGCGCGCCGTCGTCGTTCCACTTGCGATCTTGCCTGATCATGGCGAGCAGATCGTCGACCGCCGCCTCGCGCCCGCCGGCCCCAAACCGCGCCATGGCGAGATCGAGCCGGGCCTGCATGTCCTTGGGATCGGCGGCGACCTTGGCCTCGAGGGCCGCGAGTTGCCCGGCCGCCTTGGTGGTCTCGCCCTTCAGTTCGAGCGCCGTCTTGGCGGCCGCGATCTCGGGCAACTTCTTCAGATCGTCCGGCAGCGCCGCCAGCATTTCCTTGGCGTCGTCGTCGTGACCAAGGGCAATCAGACATTTGAGCAATCCCGCCGTCGCCTTGCCGTGGGCCGGGTCCTGACCGAGGATTTGCTGATAGATCCCGAGCGCGTCCTCGTGCTGACCTTCGGCAATCAGGCCGTCCGCCGCCGCCAATGCCTCGTCGATCGGGTTGCCGCCGCGCCCCGTCAGCTTCTCGATGAACTGCTTGACCTGGCTTTCCGGCATCGCGCCCATGAAGCCATCAACCGGCCGCCCGCCCTTGAAGGCGTAAACGGCGGGGATCGACTGAACCCGGAACTGCATGGCGAGCGGCTGGTTCTCGTCGACGTTGACCTTCACCATCTTCACTTTGCCGCCGTACTGGCGGACAAGTTTCTCGAGGATGGGCCCAAGCTGCTTGCAGGGGCCACACCACGGTGCCCAAAAGTCGACGATGACCGGTTGGGTCTTCGAGGCTTCGATGACATCGGCCGCGAACGCTTGCGTGTTCGATTCCTTGATCAAGTCGCCGGGCACCGCTAGCGCCGCGCCATTACCGCCTGCCTGTCCGATCAACATGGTCGTGATGCCCTCAACGATGGTTGCTCTGTTAGATGAGCCTGATAGGCCTTCAATGCAAGAGGCAGCTCGCTCGAAGCCGCCGGCCAAGCCTTTGATATAGCGGCGATTTACTTGGGGCGGGTGAGGCCGCCGGCCTTGCCAGTAGTGGCGATATCGCTATAGTGCCGCTCCTTCCGCCCGGGCCGAGGCCGCATGCTCGATCCGGGGTCGACCCAAGCGGGCGTAGCTCAGGGGTAGAGCACAACCTTGCCAAGGTTGGGGTCGAGGGTTCAAATCCCTTCGCCCGCTCCATTTTCCAGGGATCGCGATTTGAACCCTCGAGATCACTTGTTTTCCCGGCTTCGCCGGGGTGGTTCAAATCCCTTCGCCCGCCGCACTTTTTCAAGGATCGCGATTTGAACCTTCGAATCGTCTTCTTGCCCGGCGCTTCAAAGATCGCCGGCTCTTGCCTTACCGTGTCATGTGTCTCGACCTTCGGCTCAATCCGGCACGATCGCCCGTGCATGGTCCCATCGTGGTCATAGAACAGTCTCGGATCGAAGCTATTTGGGCGACCCTGTCGAACAAGAAGTCGACCGCTGCCGATTTCGCGCGCGCCGAGGCTGAGGCCGAAAGGCTTGTGCGGGAAGCCCCGGGAAGGGCCGACGTGGCTGTGCTGTTCGGTGTCGTCTTGGCTGCGGTTGAGAAATTCGAGGCGGCGATCCCCTGGTTGATGGGGGCGCCGCGCGAGGCACGATCTTCGCTCACCTTTGCCGGCGCTTTGGCGTTGTCGTTGCTCCGCACCAATCGACTCGCTGAGGCGCAACAAGTATTTCAGCAAGCTCCCGCTTCATGGGTTTCCGCCGATGGCACGGCGATACCGTCCGCAGCGTGGTACTTGATTGGCTTCTATGGTGAATGGGCGCTCAGGACGGGCGCCTTCGACTTGGCCGAGATCATATTTCCGAAGCTTTTCGATTCAATACACGCAGAACAGCGTCGATTACATCGCATCGAGCCCACGGCGTCCACAAAGGTGGTCACGCCGCCTCCAGATCGGAAAATCTTACCGCTGCTCTATGCTCCGATTGAAATCAAGTCGCGGGAATTCGACTCGCGCCTCTTGATCGCGATTCACGCCGCTGCCCAAGGCCTTACAACCATTGTCGGGGCCACATGGAATATTCGGGCGCTCGCTTTTGGCGATCTTCCCCCGGGAATTGTCCTCGCAAAAACGTTTTCCAAGCTCGACATGATCGCCAGCCGAAAGGCCGCTGCCGCCGGGCATTTCGTGGTCGGAATCGATGAAGAAGCGCTCGGGCGCTCGGACCGCGTAGGGTTGACGTCATTCCTCGTTCACCCGGCGGCCGTGGCCAGCGTGGACATCGTTTTGCTCCAAGGGGAAGCGCAGCAACGCTTGTGGAAAAAGCTCTTTCCATTTGCCGCTGACCGCATGGTCGTGACGGGAAATCCGCGAACCGATTTGATTCACCTGGCGCGGTTGGAAGATCCCGCGACGACGAGTGCCGACCGGGGTCGAGACAACATCCTGATTTGCCTCATGAATGGCGGTGTCAACGGAAAAAATATTCCATTCCCCGCTTTCATTAGTGAAGCGTTCAAGAACGCCGCGCCTAATTTCGCGACACCCGAGGGGGACGATGCCGCGGCCGCGATCAGAGAAAACATTCTCTTCCAGATTCAGAACATGAGGCAAATGCGAGACGTCATCCGCGCCGTGGCTCATGATTTCCCCGATCGCACGATTATTGTACGTCCACATCCGGTTGAAAGTCCGACGATCTGGCGCGACATCGCGGCCGAATTTGCCAACATCCGGGTGACCAACGAAGGCCAAGTCAACGAGTGGATCGGTCGCGCCGCCGCCGTGGTTTTTCAATCCGGATGCGCCACCGGTGTTGAGGCCGTGCTCGCGGGCGTGCCGGCGGTTAGATTTGATGGCAACGACACGGTCTCCGAACCAAACATCGGATTCTCAAGCCGCCTTGGTCTGCCAGCTCGTTCTCCCAGCGATGTCGTCGCTCACATCAGGCACGCCCTTAGCGGGCAATCGGTCATTGATGGTTCGGAGGGCATCATAGATTCGTTTCTCTCGAATGCCACGACGGGAAACGTCAGCCGTATTATCGCCGACACAATTGCGTCGTTGTGGCGGCGCCATGCCGGGCCCGGACAGATTGAACGCGGCGAGATCGCGAATTTCAACGCGCGGCGCCCCAAACCCTTCGTGCCGAACACGTTTCACCTCGGAAAATTTCCGGCAACATCCGAAAGCGGAGTCGCGGCACGCGTGACGCAACTCTGTCAGCGGCTTGGCATTGCCAATATTCCGGGGGTAACCCAGGTCGAATGGAACACATTTATGATCGCTCCGAGCAACCGTTCTGAACTGCAACACGAAAAAGTGGGTTAAGGCGTTTCGAACCCGACAAAACCTTGCGTTGCCAATTCACTGAACGAAGGACCAACCCAGGCACCGTCGGTCTTCCATCCCCGCCCCAGGAATCTGTTGAGATCGAATCCCAAAGACAAACTCTCGCGCAGGTCGAAGCGGAAGCGGCCGCCACGCCGTAAAGCATCAGGCGTCGCGCTCGGACATGATCATGTCGACGATCCTGAAGTCGAGTTCGCTATCGATGTCGACCGACCGCTCGGGCGGCATTTCGTACAAAACGGTTCCCGCCTTGAATAAGGCCGGATCCTCGAACAGCGCATTGCGACGCCATACGTATATCGAAGCGTTCATGTCGAAGCACGGAGGTGCATCTTGCCGCCGGACAACGGAGGGCGTGATAGCTTTGGCCAGCTTGACGGAGCCCGTTGGGTCCCGTTCGACCAGATTGAAATAGGGCGATCGTCGCGCTGGTGAACCCGTGATCACATTGGGTGCGTGGCGCGCCTCCAGCAGGGCGACGGCGGCGACGATATCCGCGGGCTTGCGTAGCGGCGAAGTGGCGTCAAGGTCGACGACAACATCAAACCGCCGCCCGAGGCGTTCCTCGACGGACGTCACACAATGGCGAATCGCCGGAACCTTGGCTGAAGTATCGGTCGCGAGTTCGGGTGGCCGATTGATCAACACATTGGCCCCCGCGTCGGTGGCGACGCGGAGAATCGCGGCGGAATCGCTGCTGACGGCGATGGTGTCGAATAGACCGCTCTGGTGGGCCTGCTCGATCGACCACACGAGCAAAGGCTTTCCGCGAATAACGCGGATATTTTTGTCAACGACCCCCGTCGATCCTCCGCGGGCGCAAATCGTGCAGAGGTTGGTCACGGCGCGCTCTTAATGATCCAACGTGATGTTCGATTGGCCTCTTCCGCGGCGGCGATCAAGTGCACCACCGCCAAGCCCTCCGCGAAACCGCAGAGCGTTTCCGTCCGACCCCCAATCATCGCACGATGCTGTTCGCGGTAGGGATGGTCGATGTCGGTCGCCGTGCTTTCGATGACGGCCCCGTCCTGCGTGAGAACGCCATGCACAAGATCGAGCGCAAATGTTGCCGTCGAAGTGTTGACTTTGAGTCCTCGCTGTCGTGGTCGATCGAGATAGTTCAATCGAATCGAAACAGAGGGACACTTCGATGTTTCCAGCAGCAGCGTGTAAGCGTCGTCGGTATCGATTTCGAGGTCGCTCAAGTGTCCACCCAAGGCTGTTAGCTTTTTCCAAGGTCCGAACAGATAAAGCGCCAAATCCAGTTCATGGGACAAATCTCGAAGCGCGCCGCCACCTTGGGCCGCAATTGCCGAATAGGTCGTTCGATAATCCCGAGATGCGCGCCATTCCGGTAGCCATTGGCCGACCTGAAGCTCGGCCTCGCAAAGGCGTTGGCCAGATAAGAGCCGCGTCAGCGCCATGACCAACGGGTGGCAGCGGAGTTGGTATGCAACAGCAACGTGAGAGAAGGCCGCGCGCGGCCACTCTTGGACCTTGTCGAATATGGGCTTCTCCACGAGCACACGGCCGCCAAACCCAGACGCTGCAAGATCGCGCACGACAGCGAAATGCTGGGCGGTGGGCGTCGCCACGACCACATATTCGGGCGCCCAGTTCCTGAGAGCGCTCTCGATCGTGGCAAATCGCCGGACGTGATCGCTCGCGGACCGGCTAGCGATCGCGGTCTCGCATCCCAGCTCACCAAGAAGGCGTTCATGCCGACGCCCGATCGAACCATAGCCGACGACCAGACTTCGCATGGCGATTCCCGTTTTGCCTCATTGACCGCGATGCTTGGCTTGAGGCTTCAAAGATCATGATGTTGTGGACGAACTGCAGGCAGAATTCAATATGACCCTTTAAGCGGCAGCCTAGGCGCCATGACGGATTCGGGCGCCCTTGAGCGGAGATGCTTTTGAGTAAAGTGTGGTCGTTCCACTGTCTCTTTCCAGGATGGAATTGAACGGCGCGGATCTGGCCGGTATCGATCGCGGCGGCGAACAGTGACTGTCCGTGCTGGCACGTGGAGGCCCCGACGATCTGCAACCGAAAATTTCAGCTGATGCAGAAGCGATCGCAGCCGATTAACAAGGCGAGAACGAGCTATTCCTTTGCCAAGACGGGGATTCGAACTAGATATTGCACAGTTGAAGGGCATCCAAGATGCGCGGGGAGCGTCACGCATAGTAGTGACAGCCGCATGTCTCAATGGCCCCGCGAGGCCGATCGCCGTCTCAATTTGACAATGGTCGAGATATGCCTCGAATGTGCGAAAAAAGAATCCGGGGAACGTGACGGGCGCCTCAATATCTTCGAGAGCCAAGGGTGGGAACGTGGACGAGAAATCGACCAAATCAGGCGCCGCGCCGATCACAACCGAAATCGAGAGCCAGTACGGCGAATTTCTGTGGGTTGTGAACAAGCTCGTTCTCGATCCCGAGACCCGCGACAAAATCGGCGACAAAATCGCGGGAATGATCAACGCGTCTTGCGGCTTTGCGGTCAACCTCGTCGGCGATGAAATCGTCGCGGCCCTCGCCGCAGCGCTCAAGACTGAAGGGGTGGCGTTTTTCCCGGCGCCGCTGACCCCGCACGAGCGCGATGAGGTGCGTGTTTATTTCGAATCGTCAAACGATCGCGTCCAGAACAACAGCGTTCTCAATTATTCGGCGGCCGCCGTGATGAAGGCGCCGCACCTCTGGAGGCTGACGACGGATCCGACGCTGCTCGAGGCGATCCAGGTCTATCTCGGCGCTCCTCCGACGCTCGTCGACGTCAGTGCTTGGTGGGCCATGCCACAAACCGCACAGGCCTGGGGCGCGCAAATCTATCACCGTGATGTCAATGATTTCCGATCATGCAAGCTCTTTTACTATCTCACCGACTGTGGACCCGACGACGGGCCCCATGTTTTCGTCAAGCGCAGCCACGACCCGGCGCACGTCATGTCGCGCCTCGTGGCCGCAGGGATGGATCCCGCGCAAAGACATGGTTTGTTCGCCGGCAGCGGTCGGCACCTCGCGCCGCATATCGAAACCGTTTTTGGGCCCGACGTGACCGAGATAACTGGCCAGGCCGGCACCTGCTTCGTCGAGAACACCTACGGCTTTCACCGCGCCAAAGTTCCCACCCGCCAGCCGCGACTGTTGGTGCAGGCGCTTTACAGCCTGATCGACTATCCGCACCGCACCAAGATTTTCGAGGCGCATAGATTGGCCGCGATGCCCGCCGCCATCGCCCAATCGCCGCTTGCCCGATATGCGATGCGGATGATGGTGCGATGACGTAGTCTTACCGCCCGCGCATTGTTGGTCCTGGGCCATGGAACCGTCACCGTCTGAAATCGATCGTCGGATCAACGAAATTCAGGCAGATCTCTCTGCCAAGCGCTGGGCGGACGCGGAGCAGAAAGCGGCATCTTTGGCCGACAGGTTCCCAACGAGCCCGGCAGGGTTGCTGTTCTTAGGCCAAATTGCCGTGCTGACCAAGCCCACACAGCATGGCATCGAATTATTGAAGACCTGCGTTGAGCAATTTCCCAGCAGCGCGCAGGCGCAACTGTCGCTCGCTCGGGCCTACGCCGCAATCTACCGGCACGGGGCGGCGGAACAACACCTGCAAGCGGCCGTTCAGCTGTCGCCAGAATCGATCGAAGCCCGTTTCCTCCTTGGTCAGAATTTGTTCAAAGCTGGCCGGAGTGGCGAGGCGATCCCCCATCTCCAGCATGTCGCCGATCGGCAAACGCGCGATTTTCGCGCCAACTTTCTGCTGGGTACAGCACTCACGAACGTTGGCGAACTGGATCAGGCGGCAAAGTATTTGCGGCGTGCCGCCGATCTCAATCCTGCTGATGCGATGGCATCGCACCAGTCAGCCGAACTTGACGATTCTTATCGTGCGAAGGCGCTGCCCCGCGGTCCGTGCCTCTTGGTGCGGGCAATGCTTAGTCTCATCGACTATCCGCATTGGATGGCAACATTCGTACCGCACCGGATGGTACGGACTCCCGACCAAGAGAATGACTCATTGCTCGCGCGATACGCCACAAGACACATGGCGGGGTCACTGGAATCGGGGTGATAACTCCAATGGTCCGAGTCAGGCGACTCGGCGTCGACAGGAATCATTTTCTTTGATCGAAGAATCTATCAAGCAGGCGGCGGCTGTGATCCTCGGCGTCGATCTTGTTGGGATCGAGCAGCTGCTATCCGCCAATCACATCGCGATTCTGCCCAAAGGTACAAGGCTTGATCGCTCGACTCACGGGCCGTTTCCGCTTACCTCCGGTGCAAATCTTTGGGTCTCGCGTCCGGCCTTCTTGACGTACCTTCATCTCAAAGATGTGCTGGCTACAATCCGCGGGCTTCGATCTGTTGGCGCGGGCGTTGTCGACATGATTCGCGCGGCAGACCAAAAGATTCTATTCGAAACGCCAAAGCAGCGAAGGGCGATGGCCGCCGCGGGCCATCGCCAAGTCAACGGCGTCGACTTGGTCAAGATGCCGAGAATGGGTGGGCTCGTCGAAGTTCCGATCGAGCTAGTTGCTTCCGAGTATCGGTCGCACGTCCACGACTACCTTCGGCCGCTGCTGAATTCGGGCCGCTACGACGCGATGGTTGAACTTGGTGCCGGTCCAGGTGACTTGATCGTGACCATTGCGCGCGAGAGTCGCGACACGACCATCAAGTTCATTGGAACGGAAATCTCCATCCCAGCTTGCGGATGCATGCTCGAACTAGCCATCGCCGCAGGAACCCCGTTGCTGGAAATCCGACGGCTCGATCTCTCTTGCCCCGATCTCTCCTTCTTGTCGGCTTTCCGCCGACCGTTGCTCCTCACGTCGGGCGTTTTGTGCGTCCTCCAGCCATCTCCTGCTTCGTTGTTCGATGAGATTTTGTCGAAATTGCCGCGATTCGATTTAGTTGCTCTTGAGCCGGTCAGTTTCGAGATCGCGGAACGTGATTCTCGCGTGCGGCCTCTCATCACACGCGAACAGTATTTGTCGCAGGCGCTGATTCCCGGCCTGTGGCCGTTCCTAGAGGATTGGGTCCGCTGTCATGGCATGATTGTTGAGCGCGTGATCCCAGACTTCAGTGGAAAGCGCCCGATTCACCCAATGAGCTTGATTCATGTTGCGAAATAAGCTGAGACTGACACTCAGTGAGCCCAGTTTTCGGCGCGAATCGTGGGACGCGGAGAGCCATCAACAGGACGGGAAGACCTGAAAAACCCTAGGCGCCGGTGACCCTTCGTAAGCCATCACTGCGGCGACGATAATGCCAATCATTCGCCACCGCTGTTTCTCAATTTCGCAATGTAGCGATCGATGAATCGACTTGACCATCTTGAAGCTCAAAGCATCTACATTCTTCGTGAAGCGCGGCATGCTTTCGATCCAATCGCGATGCTGTGGTCGCTCGGCAAGGACTCCAATGTGATGATCTGGCTGGCGCGGAAGGCGTTTCTTGGCCGCGTGCCATTTCCTGTGTTTCACCTCGATACGGGCCTTGAGTTCCCCGAGGTCTATGCCTTTCGCGATCGCTACGCGGCCGAGTGGAGACTCGACTTCACGTCGTTTCCCTGTCCACCGCTCGAACACGTCGACCCAAGCTTGCCGAAAGACGCGCGGCTCGCCGGCCGAAAATCGCTCGGTGTTTCCTCCGTTGTCGACACCTTCAGGCTGCGAGGCCTGATCGCCGGCATTCGCCGCGATGAGCAACCGACTAGGGCGAAAGAGCGGGTTTTCAGTCCGCGCGGCGCTGCAAACATCTGGGACTTCCGCGATCAGCCACCCGAGTTCTGGGATCTCTTCGCTTCCAACTATCCTTTCGGCACTCATGTGCGGGTTCATCCATTGCTGCATTGGACCGAGGTCGATATTTGGCGCTACATCGCCCGGGAAAGTATCCCCGTTTGTTCGTTGTACTTTGCCAAGGAAGGCCGTCGTTTCCGGTCGCTTGGCGAGATCGGCATTACCCACGCCATTTCATCTTCCGCCGCGACGGTTGCCGACATCATCGCCGAGCTTTCGGCAACCACTGCACCTGAACGCGCGGGCCGATCGATGGACCACGAATCTGAAGACGCCTTCGAGCGGCTGCGGACTTCGGGATATCTCTGATGATGTTGCCAGGCCCGAAATCTACAGATGATCAGGCGATACCGATCGTCATCGTCGGCCATGTCGATCACGGAAAGTCGACCTTGATCGCGCGCCTGGTCCACGACGCGGGCGGTTTCACCGACGGCAAGGTCGCCGAGCTCCAAGCCGTGAGTGATCGCCGCGGAACCGACTTCGAGTGGTCGTTTCTGCTCGACGCGCTTCAAGTCGAGCGCGATCAGGCAATAACCGTCGACTCGACGCAGGTCCGTTTCGCGCTGCAAGGACGGCAGTACCTGATCATCGACGCGCCAGGGCATCATGAGTTTATAAGGAACATGCTGACTGGTGCTTCACAAGCTGTCGGTGCGGTGCTGGTCGTCGACGCCACACAAGGGCTTGCCGAACAAACCAAGCATCACGTGATGCTTCTCAAGTTTCTCGGGCACAAACAGATCATCGTAGTCATCAACAAGATGGATTTAGTCGGTTTCGACCAGGCCGCTTTCGCGGCGTTGTCGGTGTCGGTCAATAATTATTGCTCCACATCCGGGATCGCGGTCGCGGCTTCGGTGCCCGTCTCCGCCCGCCACGGCGACGGACTGTTCAGTCAGTCCGACCGGCTGGCGTGGTACGTCGGCCCGACGGTTGCCGAGAGTCTCGCAATGTTCTCGATTTCCCCCGCGCCGGTCGATCGCCCCGTCAGGTTTCCCGTTCAAGACGTCTATCGCCATGGCGACCAAAGAATCCTTGTCGGTCGGCTGGACAGCGGGTGCATGGCAATCGGAGATCAGGTGGTCCTTTGCCCGACGGGGCGCACGGCGACAATCACGGGTTTCTTCGACGAGAATGGTCTTTCGAGCCGAACCGACGCGAAGGCCGGTGAATCTGTCGCGATTGCGCTCGACCATGAACTGTTCGTTGAGCGCGGCCATGTCGCAGCCAGTGTTGCCGCGCCGCCAAGTCTAGCGACCCTGCTCAAGGCTCGTGTCGTTTGGCTCGATGCTGAACCACTCAAGGCGGGAGCCGAATACATCCTGCGAGTCGGCACAGCGACCCATGTCGTGTTGGTCGACTCCATCAACCGGCTGTTCGACTTCGATCATCAAGTCGATCAAATCACGGACGCTGTGCATCAGTATGCCGTTGCCGAGATCTCGCTGAGGACTCGCGTGCCGGTTCCAATCGATCCAGCCGACGACGGGGCTGTGCTTAGCCGGGCTATGCTGCTGTCCGGACATCGCGTCGTTGGGGCATGTTTGCTGCAATCGGGCGAACGTCGAGCCGTTGTTTCAAGCAATCTGACCGCGGTAATTCAGTCCGTTTCGCGCGATGAAAGGGCCGCCAGGAACGGCTATCGCGGCGCGGTGATCTGGTTTACCGGACTTTCGGGCGCTGGAAAATCGACCCTGGCCATGGCCCTTCAGCGCGAGCTATTTGACCGGCGCGTCGGCGTCTATGTCCTCGACGGGGACAACGTCCGTCATGGATTGAATCACGACCTGGGTTTCAACGAGGCGGACCGCCTTGAGAACCTTCGGCGCGTCGCCGAAGTCGCCAGGCTATTCGCCGACGCCGGATTGATCGTAATCACGGCGTTTATCGCGCCTACCGTCGGGATTAGAACCTTGGCGCGCGAAATTGTTGGCGCGGAATTTCACGAGGTCTACGTCGACGCCGACCTGGCGACCTGCGAGGCGCGCGATACCAAGGGCCTCTATGCCAAGGCCCGCCGCGGCGAGATCAAGGATTTCACCGGCATTTCGTCGGTTTGGGAACCCCCGATGGCTTCGGACCTCGCCGTGCCGACAAGTCATCAATCGATCGCCGATTCTCTGGGATTGTTGGTTGACTATGTCGAACGACGCGTGCTCGGCGCGCGGAAGGTCTATGATTTTTCCCATTTTGATGGAATTGAGGAAACATCCTAGATTCTTTGTATAGTCGCATTTCCTGCGGCGAACCGGAAATCCACTACTCCCTACGCCAAGGGGCTTCGCCGTGTCCAGGTGCCGGCCGCGCGATCTGCCTTTGCCGAAGCGAAGCCGTTTCGGCTTCGCGCAGGCAGGAGCTGCGCAGCAGCGAAGGGGCATCGCGGGGAAATGCTCTAACAGGCTGTTGAAATAGTCATAGCCGCCGCTCTGAAGATGTGATTCCTGGCTTGAGTGGTCAAGCTGCGAGCCACTGAGATGCGCGGGAGCGGGGAGCGGACAGGGTCGCTGGTTTCGTACATTGATATTGATCAGCACGTGCCCGAAGACCACCCGCTTCGGAAAGTTCGGGAGTTAATGAACGGCGCGCTTGCGGTCATGAACTGGAAGTTTGAGGGTCTGTACTCGTCTGAAGGTCGCCCGTCGATCGCGCCCGAGCGCCTGCTTCGGGCATTTGTCTTATTTGATCCAGTCCGAGCGCCAACTGATGGATCGGCTGGATCTTTGCACGCCGTTCCGGTGGTTCGCGGGGCTTGGGATCGTCGTCCCTGTCTGGGATCACTATGTATTTTCGAAGAACCGTGATCGGCCTCTGACGGCGGAAGTGGCACGGGAGTTTCTGGGTGCGATCCTGATCGAGCCGCGGGTCAAGCGGCTGCTGTCCCACGAGCACTTTTCAGTGGACGGGACGCTGCTGAAGGTGTGGGCGTCGATGAAGTGCTTCCGGCCGAAGGACGGGGGCGGTTCGCCGCCGAGAGATGGCCGCAAAGGAGAGCGCGATTTTCGCGGAGAAAAGCGGTCGAACGAGACGCATGCCAGCACGAACGACCCCGACGCCTAGCTGTATCGCAAGGGCATCGGGCAAGAGAGCCGACTTTGCTACATGGGACATGCGCTGACGGAGAACCGCAACGGGCTCGCCGCTTACAACCTGATCCGAATACCGAAACTCTTGGCGGCGCTTGCGTGACGAAGGGGCTCAAGACGATCCCGCCAGAAGCGTTGATCCGGTACCAACAGCAGAACAAGCCGCCAGAAACAGGACCAACCCAAAATCGACGCCGAACTTCGTCAGAAATCCCCACCGCGATAGACTTTCAGCAGCCTGCTAGCCGTAAAGCCACTCTGTCCGGCCCTTCACAAATGGACCGGCGATCACTTCGAGATAAATCGCGATATCGGTCTCGGCCTCAATCCCATGCCATGTACCGGCGTTAAATGTCGCCGCCCATCGATGATCCGAAGAGCGTGCGTCGAAGATGAGTTCTTCAATCGGCCGACCGTGCGCGCTCAGAAACGTTACCCGGAAACGCCCCTCGATGACATAATATGACTTCCGTTTCCCAAGCTGTCGGTGCGGAAGAATTGGTTTTCCCCTTCTGAGCGCTATCACCATCTCCTGAACACGATCAGAAAGGGACGAATGAACATTGATTCGCGGCCTTCCCTTGGGGTCGGCCTTCGCCCGTTCCCTTAGACGGTCGATCTCCGTCCGACCAATCGATCGCAGAACAGTAGGCATTTTTCACTTCCAAAGACGGCCACGACATGGAACCGCGCAAAGAGCGGTGGCCGGATTGTGTTTCCTAGGTCCATTTCCCATCGACGCTCGGGCGCCAGAGTTGCAATGGTCAGCCAATGTCGGATAGTTGTGACTCCCCCTTGTTCTGTCAAGTTGGGCCTCCCGCGACGTAGCTTCCGGAATCTACAAGATGTCAAACCGTTTCCGCATTCCGTTCCGTGATCTTTCGGTCAATGACGCCGGCCTCCGCCGCGACCTCGCGGCCGCCATGGAACGGGTCCTGGTGCACGGGCAGCTGATGATGGGGCCAGAGACTGAGCAACTCGAGCGCGAGCTGGCGAAACGATGCGGAGCGCCGCACTGCGTCGCCGTCGGTTCCGGAACGAGCGCGCTTTACCTTGCCCTCAAGGTCCTTGGTATTGGTCGCGGCGACGAAGTCATTACTACCGCCATGTCATGGATCGCGACCGCAACGGCTATCGTGATGACCGGAGCCACGCCTGTTTACGCGGACATTGGGGACGACCTCAATATCGACCCGGCTGCGATCGAAGACTTGATCACGGCGCGTACTAAGGCAATCGTTCCGGTTCATTATTTTGGACGAATGTGCGACATGTTGTCGATAATGGCGCTTGCGCGTCGGCACAAATTGATCGTGATCGAGGACGCCGCCCAAGCTTTCGGCGCGCAGCTAGCAGGCGCGACCGCCGGTACCGCGGGCGATGTCGGCGCCTTCAGCATCAATCCGATGAAAGCGCTTCAGAGCCTGGGCGAGGCAGGTGCGATCACGTTCAAGGATGAATCGCTCGGTGGTCGGCTGCGAGCGTTGCGATACCTCGGGGCTCAAGACCGTCAACTCTGTGTTTCACCCGAACTCAATCACAAGATTTCTGAAATCCAATCGGCCTTCATTCGGGTTTATCTTTCGCGTTTCGAAGCGGCGCGCGAGCGTCGTCGCGCCATGGCTCAAGCTTACATCGATGGCCTGAAAGACGTCGTCACCGTGCCGAAGAGCGAAAGTGATCGCTCAGCTTACTTTGATTTCACCATCGACGCAGACCGACGTGACGACCTCAAGGTGTTTTTGGAGGCGCGTGGAATCGAACCTAAGATCCGATACGCTCTACTGCTCCCTGATCATCCTGGACTTGCCGCGGATCGACCCGTGCGGGCGCCGCGGGCTAGAGCCCTGGCGCAGCGCATCTTGTCACTGCCAATGGAGCCGCAGATGTCGAACGACGCCGTCAACGAGGTGGTGACGGCAGTGCGGAATTTTTATAGGGGAGAGGTTCCGTGACTGCCGCCGCAGGGACTCGATCCATCGAGGCCGTGAAATCGGCGCTCGACGCCGAAAACAAGGATGCCGCCGTCGATCACGCGTACGCCATGGCCGAAGCCACCCCTCCCGACGCCGACGGACTCCTCGCCGTTTCGGATTGGCTGACGAAGCGAAAGCGCTTTGGCGACGCGGCCGCTCTCCTCGAGCCCCATCTCGCTAAATTCGACGCCGATCCTCGTTTTCATTGGGCAATCGGACTCGCCTATAGCAGCACATATCAGCATGGACGCGCGGAACGCCATTTGCGCGTTGTGGCCGACCACAACATCGCGCTTGGCCCAGCTCAATATTTGATGGGCAGAAATCTTTTCAAGTCGCGGCGCAACGAGGAGTCTTTGCCTTATCTCAATCGGGCGGTCGCGCTCATGCCGACCCATGTCGACGCCCACTTCCTGCTCGCGTTGTCGCAAGCGGCCACCGAGGATTACGAATCCGCGGTTCAGACGATGCGAGTGGCCGCGAAATTGGACCCGGCCAATCACGTCGTGCAACAACATCTCGTCGAGATCGAACAGGCGGCAAAAGCGCCGCCGCCACGCCGCGTCTTCGCGCGCTGGCCGAAGGCTGCGAAGGACTTCGAGGATCTCGACAAGATTATTCGCGAATATGTTTGTGAGAGCTTCGACACGCGCGGGATCGCGCTATCGCGCGGCTCGCGCGTGTTTACACAGGGATCCTGCTTTGCCGGCAACATCGCCCGCAGCCTGAAGCGGCATGATCTTAAGGTGACCTACGCCCCGTGCGGCGAGGAACAGAATAACACCTATGCAAATTGCGTGGTGCTCGATTGGATCAAGAACGGCGCCCATGACGAAAAAACGGCGATTGTCGAAGAAAACCTCGGCTTCGGAAATCGCGACGAACTTCGCGCTGCGATTTCGTCGGCAGAAATCTTCATCTACACCATGGGCGTCGCAGCCACTCATTTCGATCGCGAAACCGGCGAGTTCGTGATGTCGCGCAATACGAATACCAGCAAGGCGGCGCTGTTCAAGCGCGCCGTCTTCATGACCACGACCGTCAAGGAGAACGTTGATAACCTCAAGATGATTGTCTCAGCCGTTCGAGAATTCTCGCCGCGAGCGGCCATCGTTCTCACCGTATCCCCGGTTCCGATGACGATGACGACGGAAATGAATTCGGCCGTCGTCTCCGATTGCCTGTCGAAGTCGACGCTTCGCGTCGCGATCGAGGAAATCCTCAGGCTCGATCTTCCGCGCGTCGTTTATTGGCCGTCGTTCGAGATCATCCGGTGGCTAGGTGGGCACGTCGGCCCGGTTTACGGGTCGGATGATGGATCGAGTCATCACGTCAACCTCAGTATGATCAATCGGGCCGTGGACTCTTTCTTGATGACCTTTGGTGACGCTGACTTCCGTCAAATCGTGGCGAATAAGGTCAGCCCTGCGGGTTAAGGGCGCGATCGACCAACGGAACAAGCTCTTTCGTCTCGCGCGTGACGATCGTGGCCTGTTCGGTCGTCAGGATCGAGCCGTGGCGATCAACCGAAGACGACGAGATCGGGCCTCTCATGAGAGCGGTGACCCAGTCGCGCTCCTCGTTGAATGGAACATCCGCATCTGCCCATAAGCGGCTCTGATCGAACGTCATGCCGAGTTTCGCCTCGAGCGGTGCGACGGCAGAACCGGTTGCCAGCGATTCATATCGAACAACGTGTACCCGAGTCTGGAGGCGTTCGATCTGCTCGAACACGGGACGATAGGCGTCAACGACTTGACGTGCCCAAGCCTCCACTCGAGCATTGTCGATTGGCGCCTCTGGTCGCTGCCTTCGAAACACCTCGATCCGCGAAGCGACAATGCCCCGGGGATCGCGATAGACGACGGTGGCTTCGGCGCGCGGCAAAAGCTCGAGCAGGTCGGGTATCGAAGGACATAGCGCGGGCTCTTTCAGAACCAAGACCTCAGGCTCGCCAACGCGATGCCAGGCATCGATCACCAAGTTCTCGATCATACGCCGGTTCAACTCGAGAAATGTCGACCTCGACTCGAAATAGAACCGGGTATGGGACTCAAATCGCTGAAGGCTCGCCGAGAAAGCGCTGACGATTCCAGCAAGATACTTGTGCTCTGGTGTCATTCTGTGCGCGCGGGCGCTGGTGCAGAGCAGGGCCTGCAGCAGAGTGGTCCCCGACCGTGGCGCGCCGCTGACCAAGATCAAGCGAAACCGCTTGTCGTCAAGTTGCGAAGAGGCGGATGCATTGGAGGACATCGCGGGTATCAATGGAAATGCCGAAATAGGGAGCGCCGAACGCAATTGTCGACCGCAGCCGGCATCGGCGTCGAAAGGGCAAAGTGCGATACCGAACGAAAGAAGTCGAGAGCTGCATCGGCGGAACGGCTCGAAAATCCGTCTGGCCGCCGCGTCAAGATCGTCACCGTGCGCTCGGTTGCGCCCATCGATCGCTTGAAACGGATGACTCCGTCCTCGCCGTCCTGACCCGTCCAATTCATGCCCAAATTCAATCGCGCGAAACGGCCCGAGAATTCTTGGATGATGCGCCAAAAAACCAAATTATTTGGGCGAAGCGCGCGGTCATCAGCGATGGCGGAAGCGCCAAACTTGTACCAAAGGTGATCGCCACAACCCAACAGCATCACTGCCGCAAGCACGCGATCGGTGGTGCGGGCTTCGACAATGAAGCAGCCGCCCGCCGCGCTAAACCGCGCGTGTAAACGCTCGAACAGCGCCATCGGCGGCGTCGCCAATCCAAATTTTTCGCGACGATATGCGACAAGCATGGCTTGAAAGCGGTCGATGGCGTCGCCACCGCTGTCGACCGTGACATGCACGCCAGATCGCTCGGCCTTGCGAACGTTTCGGCGAAAAGCCGGCGCAAACCGTTGCCAGGCATGCTCAGCGGAGGCGAGTTCGACCGATAGTGCAGTTGCTTCCCGATCTCCAGACCAAGCAGCAGGCACAATGAAGGCGCGGTCCTCGCCAACGAATCGTGCCTTGACCTGATGATCGGGAAACTGCGCTGCGATCGCCGCGACGCGTTCATGAAATTCACGGGGCCCATAGCGCCGCGATAGGTAGTCGGCAAAGGGAACGGCGACAATCCGCTTACCGAGAGCATCATCGAGCCGAACGAATGGGATCGAGTCGTCGGCCCAGATCGCCACTCTGACGTCGAAACGAAATGCCTCGGCCATCGCCCCGAGCCATTCCCGGGA
>VGEM01000027.1 GCA_016869315.1 Alphaproteobacteria bacterium
GCCGGTCTCGGATATGCCGAATTGGCAGCCGAAGTTATGGCGCCGTTCATGGTGGGATCGGTTGCGGCCGAGGCTCTGCCGCGGATCACCGCCGATTCTTATACCGGATTCTCGCACCGGGCGGTCGCGCCCCTGATTCAGCTGGGTCCGAACCGCTGGATGATGGAGCTGTTTCACGGCCCAACGCTCGCCTTCAAAGACTTCGCGCTTCAGGTGGTTGGGCGCCTGTTCGACCACGTTCTCCGTGCGCGCAAGTCCCGCGTTACCATCGTCGGGGCGACGTCGGGCGATACCGGCTCGGCGGCGATCGAGGCGATCAAGGGCCGGGCCGCCGCCGACATTTTCATCCTCCACCCGTACGGACGGGTCTCGGATGTGCAGCGCCGGCAAATGACGACGGTTGACGCCGCGAATGTTCACAACATTGCCATCGAGGGGACTTTTGACGATTGCCAGAACCTGGTGAAGGCGATGTTTGCCGACATCCGGCTCCGCGACGAACTCAGTTTGTCGGCGGTAAATTCCATCAACTGGGCCAGGATCATGGCTCAGGTGGTCTATTACGTCTGGGCGGCGCTGGCTTTGGGCGCGCCCGACCGGAAGATCGCGTTTTCAGTTCCGACCGGCAATTTCGGCAATGTCTTCGCCGGTTACGTCGCGGCAAAGATGGGACTGCCGATCGCCAAGTTTGTTGTCGGCTCGAACCGCAACGACATCCTCACACGCTATTTCGAAACCGGATCGATGACGGCGACCGAGGTCGTGCCGACCTTGAGCCCATCGATGGATATCCAAATCTCATCCAACTTCGAGCGGTTGCTGTTTGAGGCGTTCGGCCGAGATGGTGACGCCGTAGCGCGGCTGTTAGATCAGTTCAAGCAGGGCGGCAGCTATGCCGTGCCGGATGCCGCGCATCGCGCGATCCTGGCCGACTTTGTCGGACGTCGGCTCGATGATGACGGCACCCGGCGGGTGATCGCCGAAACACGCGCGGCGACGGGCGTGATTGTCGATCCGCACACCGCTGTTGGGGTTGCGGCTGCCGACGCTTTGCCTCGTGATGTCACGGTCGTGTCTTTGGCCACGGCGCATCCCGCAAAATTCCCAGATGCCGTCGAAAAAGCCGTTGGCGTTCGTCCAGCGTTGCCGGCCACGCTCGCGGATCTCGCAAAACGCCCCGAACACATGACCCGGCTCGCCAATGACCTCGATCAGGTCAAGGCGTTCGTTCGCAAGCACGCGCGGCGTTGAGATGACCGTCGCCGTCACCACGCTTCCGAGCGGCATGCGGGTCGTCACCGATCGGATGGACTCGGTTGAGACGGTTGCCCTTGGCGTATGGGTCGGCGTTGGCACGCGGCACGAGACCGCGGACGTCAACGGTATCTCGCATCTGCTCGAACACATGGCTTTCAAGGGCACGGCGCGGCGCAGTGCGCAGAAGATCGCCGAGGAAATGGACAACGTCGGCGGTCACCTCAACGCCTATACCAGCCGCGACCATACGGCGTATTTCGCCAAGGTGCTGAAGGATGACACCGCGCTGGCTGTCGATATCCTGGCTGACATTCTGCTCAATTCGTCGATGGACGAAGCCGAGCTCGATCGCGAGCGACAGGTTATTATTCAGGAAATCTCGCAGGTTAACGACACGCCCGACGACATTGTCTTCGACAATTTCCAGGCGGTGGCCTATCCCGACCAACCGATGGGTTGGCCGGTTCTCGGCCCGGAGAGTAACGTCCGCTCGATCACGGCGTCACGGCTGAAGTCGTATCTGGGCGAGCACTACGCCGCCGACAACATGGTCGTGGCGGCCTCGGGCGCCGTCGATCATGACGTCTTTGCGCGCCTGATCGAGCGGGCTTTCGCGGGGCTTCGCACGACTGCAAATGTGACGCCGGTTCCGGCCACCTATGCGGGCGGCGAACACCGCGAGAAACGAAAGCTCGACCAGGTCCACCTGGTACTCGGTTTTCCGAGTGTCACGCATGATGATCCGGCGTTCTACGATGTCGCGGCCTTGTCGGTGTTGATGGGCGAGGGGATGTCGTCGCGCCTGTTTCAGGAAATCCGCGAGAAGCGCGGCCTCGCCTATGCTGTCTTTTCGTCGACGCAGTCGTTTAACGACTCAGGGCTATTCCAGATCTATACCGGCACCGGGCCCGCCGAGATCAAAACGCTGGTGCCCGTGCTGTGTGCGGAGCTGAAGAAAGTCAGCGGTACGATTGCCGAGGATGAGGTGCGCCGCGCCAAGGCGCAGCTCAAGTCGAGTATCTTGATGTCGCTCGAGAGCCCGTCGAGCCGCTGTACTCAGCGGGCCCGCCAACTTGTTGTCTACGGGCGGACGCTGACGACGCAAGAAATCATCGATAGGGTTGAGACAATATCAGTTGCCGGTATCTCAAGTGCAGCGGCGCGAATTTTCAGCGCGACGCCGACCATGGCGGCCATTGGCAAACTTGACCGGTTGCCCGAATTGGCTTCGATTCGCTCGCAAATCCGTTGAATTTCGCGCTGTGCGCCATCTGGCGCGAAATGCAAGCCCGACCTATACAACGGGCTCGCTCTTCAACGACTGGATTTGCCCATGCCCCGCTATCTCAAGAAAGGCGCTGCTGCCGGCGCCAAAGACGCGAATGAAGCCAAAGTCCGCGAGACCGTGACGGCGATCCTCGCCGACGTGACGAAGCGCGGAGATGCGGCGGTCCGCGAGCTGTCGAAGAAATTCGATGGCTTCGAGCCGGCGCAGTTTCGTATGACTGCGGCCGAGATCGACGCCTGCGTGAAGGCCTGTCCACAGCAGGTCATCGACGACATCAAGTTCGCTCAAACTCAAATCCGCCGCTTCGCCGAAGTGCAAAAGGCCGCGCTCAAGGACGTCGAGGTCGAGACCCTGCCGGGCGTCAAGCTCGGCCACCGCAATATCCCGGTTAACAACGTCGGCTGTTACATCCCTGGCGGCCGCTATCCGATGGTTGCCTCCGCGCACATGAGCGTGCTCACCGCGCGCGTTGCGGGCTGCAAGCGGGTGATCGCTTGCACGCCGCCGACAAAGGGTCAGCCGCATCCGGCGACGATTGCCGCCATGCACCTCGCCGGCGCCGACGAAATCTATCTGCTTGGTGGTATTCAGGCGGTCGCCGCCATGGCGCTCGGCACCGAGACCATCAAGCCGGTCGACATGCTGGTGGGTCCCGGCAACGCCTATGTCGCCGAGGCCAAGCGTCAGTTGTTTGGCAGAGTTGGCATCGATCTGTTCGCTGGGCCGACCGAAATTCTCGTGATCGCCGACGACACCGCCGATGGCGAGATGTGCGCGACCGATCTGCTTGGCCAGGCCGAGCATGGCCCGACGTCGCCGGCTGTGCTGCTGACGACATCCGCGCGCGTGGCTCAAGAGACCATGACCGAAGTCGATCGTCAGCTCAAAATCCTCGCAACCGGCGATGTCGCGGGCCAGGCGTGGCGCGATTACGGCGAAGTCATTCTGTGCGACACGGTCGACGAAATGGTTGCCGAAGCCGATCGCATCGCGTCCGAGCATGTCGAAGTCTTGACCGCGAAACCGCGGTACTTCCTCGAGAAGATGTCCAATTACGGCGCGCTGTTCCTGGGCAAGGAAACCAACGTCGCCTACGGCGACAAGGTGATCGGCACCAATCACACGCTGCCCACCAATGGCGCCGCCCGGTACACCGGCGGATTGTGGGTCGGCAAGTTCATGAAAACCTGCACCTACCAGGAAGTCACGGAAAGCGCGTCCTTGCTGGTCGGCGAATACTGCTCGCGACTTTGCGCCATCGAGAACTTTTGGGGTCACAAGGAACAGGCTGACCTCCGCGTACGGCGTTATGGGAACGCGAAGGCGGCAGAGTAGCGGTCTCCCGTCATTCCGCGCGAATGCGCGGAATCCAGAGTTTTTTGTTGGGTCACGAAACAGAAACCTCTGGATCGCGCGGTCGAGCCGCGCGATGACACGTGGTGTGATGGTGAGCCATGAGTGATTCTCTGCAGCGAATAGCGACCGTCGTTGGTGCTGGACTGGTTGGCGCCGGCTGGGCGATCGTTTTCGCCCGCGCCGGGTGGACGGTGCGGATCTTCGATACGCTGCAGACGACGCGCGATGGCGTGTTGACATTGATCGAAGGCAATCTGCGCGATCTTGCCCGGTTCGATCTGATCAATGAGCCAGTCGAAAAAATCCTCGCGCGGATTTCAGTGCACGCCGATTTAGGTGCTGCGGTCTCAGGCGTCGACTACGTGCAGGAGTCCGTCTTCGAGACGGTCGCGGCGAAGCGGCCTGTGTATGAGGCACTTGATACGCTTGCGCCTGCCGGGGCGCCGATCGGCAGTTCGTCGTCGGGAATCCCTGCTTCAGCTTTCACCGAAGGATGCAAAACCCGCGCGCGGATGTTGATCGCGCACCCGGTGAATCCGCCTTATCTGGTTCCCTTGGTCGAGCTGGTGCCAGCCCCCTGGACCGAAGTGGGCGTTGTCGACAGCGTTTACAAAGTCATGAGCGATGTGGGTCAGGAACCGATCCGCATCCGCCACGAAGTCGAGGGCTTCGTGCTCAACCGCTTGCAGGGCGCGCTCTTGAACGAGGCCTGGGCGTTGTTCGACGAAGGCGCTGCCAGTGCCGCCGATATCGACAAGACGATTTCAGTAGGCCTTGGATTGCGGTGGTCGTTCATGGGACCGTTCGAGACCATCGATCTCAATGCGCCAAGAGGCGTCGCCGATTATGCTGCGCGACTGGGGCCGCTCTATCACGGCGTGGCCAAGTCGAGGACGACACCGCAGGCGTGGAACGCGGACCTCATCTCGCGGGTCGAAGCCGAACGCCGCACCGAACTGTCGGCAGCGGATTTGGACGCGCGTCGGGCCTGGCGCGATCGCCGCCTGATGGCGCTTGCCGCTCACAAGGCCAAGGCTGCGAAGGAGATCGGCTCATGACTGGCGCCAATATGTTTGATCTGACGGACCTTCGGGCGCTTGTTACCGGCGCGTCTCGCGGCCTTGGGCTTGGTTGCGCCGAAGCGCTTGCGGCGGCTGGCGCCGAGGTGGTGATCGTCGGCCGTGGCAAGGCCGAGCTTGACCAGGCAGCGTCGAAGATCAAAGGGGCGCAGGCGCTGGTTTCAGATGTTACCGATACAAAGAGTTTCCGGGCTGCGCTCGAGACGCTTCCCGATATCCATATTCTGGTGAACAACGCCGGCACGAACATCCCGGAACCCTTTATCGATGTCACCGAGCAACACTTCGATACGATTTTCGACATCAATGTGCGTGCGGCGTTTTTTGTCGCGCAAGCGGTTGCGGCGCGCATGTCGGCGCGCGGCATCAAAGGTAGCATTATCAACATGTCGTCGCAGATGGGTCACGTCGGCTCGCCCAATCGCACCGTCTATTGCGCTTCAAAGCACGCGCTTGAAGGTCTGACCAAGGCAATGGCTGTCGAGTTGGCGCAGAAGGGCATCCGCGTCAACACAGTCGCGCCGACGTTTATCGACACGCCGATGACCCGCCCGTTCTTCGATCAACCGGGATTTCGCGACTTCGCCCTCGATCACATTCCGCTCGGGCGCGTCGGCAAGATCGAAGATGTCGCGGCGGCGGTGGTCTATCTCGCCTCGCCGGCGGCGGCGATGGTCACCGGCTCGTGCCTCAAGGTCGACGGCGGCTGGACGGCGCAGTAGTCCGGTCCAAGTATTTGAGCACGGCCCTGCCGCGCGGCGACAAGCGATAGCCGATCTCAAGACTCTCCGTCAGGCCGAGGGCCTTCAACTTTCTGATATTGAGCTTGAAGGGCGCGCGCTCCCAGCCGATCGATCGGGCAAGCAGCACCGCTCGTGTTGCCGGGCGCTTCCGGATCAATCGAAGCGCCGTCAGCGGCCACGGACCGGCGGGGCTGGCGCGATCCAGCCGGGCAAGGCGCTTGGCGATATCTGCCAGCTCGTCGGCCGACAGTTTCGACGCCTTGCGCAGCGAAATGCGCGGATCATCGCCGGTTCGCTTAAGCCCGATGCGGTACAATCGTCCGGTGCCGCGCCCGTCAAGTTCAGCCAATAGCGTCGCGCGGTCAGGAAATCCGGCCTTCCGCGCCTCGGCCGCGGTGATCGAACTGACGGGAGTGACCGACGTAAACGTGACCACGCCGATTCGCGTCTTCTGCGTGCCGCCGACCTTGGCGCGCGGCGCGTCCCAGCGGCGGAAGGCGAGGGTGACGGTGCCCTTTGCAATCCCCTGAAGCTGGTGCTGACGGAACAGCATGTTGGCCCGCTGTTATGCGCGACCGGCAACGCCCGAGAGAAGACTGGGATTGATCCCGATCTTAGCCATGGCCCGGTTCCACTTGTCGGTGCCGCTCGGCGAGAACAGGAGGTCGTCGTCGGCGGGAACGTTGAGCCAGGCATTCTGCTTGATTTCGGAATCGAGCTGGCCTTTTCCCCAGCCCGAATAGCCAAGTGCCATCAGGCTTCGTTTCGGGCCGAAGCCCGCCGCCATGGCGCGGAGAATGTCTGTGGTGGCGCTCAGGGCCACCGTGTCGTTGACGATCAGGCTGCCCTTGCGCACGAAATCGGTCGAGTGCAGGACGAAGCCTTGGGCCGGTGCGACCGGTCCACCGCGATGAACCATGATCTGGTCGCACGGCGCGCTCGGCGTGATCTTGAGCTGCTGCAACACGTCGGGAAACTTCAGATCTTGCATCGGCTTGTTGACGATCAGGCCCATCGCGCCTTCGGGCGCGTGATGACAGATGTAAATCACCGATTTCTCGAAACGCGGATCGCCCATGGTCGGCATGGCGATCAGAAACTGGCCGGTCAGATAGGGCGAGTCCTTGAGCGATACGGCCGGCGTCGACGGATCGTTCTCGATGCTCATGACCACCCGTGGCGGAGGCGCGGGCGTGGGGCTCTTTGCGGGCGCGACGGGCTTCGCCACTTTTGCATTCGCCGCCGACTTTGTTTTTGCCTTTGACGCTGTCGCGCGCGATCCGCGCGGCGCCTTTGGTGGCGCGCCCTTGCGCGTTGTCGACGACGGAGCTTTGCGAGATCCAGCCATGAGTCAACGATGGTCCCAACACTGTGGCATGACAAGACTTGATTTCCGGCGCATGTCGCTGCGTCGGATCAGCCGCCCGAGTCTCTCGCGGCTTCGGCCGCAGCGCGCGCCAGTCGATCGACCCGTTCGTTCTCCGCGTGTCCGTCGTGACCGCGGACCCAATGCCAGCTGACATCGTGCTTCGCGCGGGCGTCGTCCATTGCCATCCAAAGGTCGGCATTCTTCACGGGCTCTTTGTCCGCGGTTTTCCAATTGCGGCGCTTCCACCCGGCGATCCACTCGGTAATCCCTTTCTGGACATACTGACTGTCGGTCGTGACCCGAACGCGGCACGGCCGCGTGAGGGAATTGAGGCCCTCGATCACCGCACGCATTTCCATGCGGTTATTGGTCGTGGCGGACTCGCCTCCTGACAGTTCTTTCTCGGTTCCATTATAGCGCAGCAGCGCGGCCCAGCCGCCGGGCCCCGGATTTCCAAGGCACGCACCGTCTGTGAACAACTCGACGATCCGCTCGTCGCTCATGCCAGGCCGTAGGCCGCGGCACTGGAGATGCCGCGATGGAAATTGAGTTTCTTCAGATACTCGCGCGGGTCCTTGGGTTTCACCAGGGCGCCGGCCGGCGTGTTGACCCAATCGTAGAGGCGCGTCAGCAGAAATCGCATCGCGGCGCCGCGCGCCAGCAGCGGCAGAGCAACCTTTTCATCTGCCGCGAGT
Organism: Alphaproteobacteria bacterium; assembly: GCA_016869315.1. Classification (GTDB taxonomy): domain Bacteria; phylum Pseudomonadota; class Alphaproteobacteria; order Rhodospirillales; family Rhodospirillaceae; genus VGEM01. The sequence continues at coordinate 7,788 of VGEM01000027.1, forward strand.
GGCCGCGCCGCCTGGTAGGCGCCAAGGAGCTTCTGCCCTTTGGTCGCATTGAACGCACCATTGGGCTCGAAACACCAGGCGTTGAGGCAGACGGCGATGTCGTAGGCGAGAAAATCGGTGCAGGCGAAGTAGAAGTCGATCAATCCCGAGCAGGTTTCGCCCATGAAGAAGACATTGTCCGGAAACAAATCGGCGTGGATCACGCCCTCCGGCAGTGCCTTGGGCCACTGCGCGGCAAGATCGTCGATCTCGGCGCCGATCAATTCATGCAGCCCCGATTGGATTTTCTCGGCATCGGCTGCGGCGATCTGGCCATGAAGACGACGCCAACCGTCGACGGAAAGATCGTTGGCGCGACGTTGCTTGAAGTCGCGTCCCGCGAGATGCAGGCCTGCCAGGGCCTTGCCGAGTTCGGCGCAATGCCGCGGCGCGACTTTGCGCGGCCATAAGCCGGATAAGAACGAGATCACGGCAGCCGGCCGTCCGCACAGGGTACGCAACGTCGCGCCGTCGCGGCCGTGGATCGGCAGCGGGCATTTGACGCCACGTTGCGCCAGATGTTCGGTCAGAGCCAGAAAGAATGGCAGGTCCGCCGGTTTCACCCGCCGCTCGTAGAGCGTCAGGATGTAGGACCCCTTGGTGGTCTGAAGCAGGTAATTCGAATTCTCGACGCCTTCGGCGATGCCTTTGCAGCTCACGACATCGCCAAGGTCATAGTTGGCGATAAAATCGTTGAGGTCCTCGTCCGATACTTCGGTGTAAACCGCCATCGTCGACCTCACGCCACCAATGCGCGGGGCAGGCTGAACTTGACTGTTTCTTCCGCTGTGACCACGGGTTCGACCGCAACGTCGAAGCGGGCTTTGGCGTCGGCAATAACCTCCTCAATGAGATCTTCCGGAGCGGAAGCGCCGGCTGTCAGGCCCATGACCCCGCCGCCAATCTGATCCCACGGGATATCGCGCGATTCTTCGGCGAGCACGGCAAGCCGGCAGCCGGCCTTGCGCGCGACCTCGACCAGTCGATTCGAGTTCGACGAATTTGGCGCGCCGATGACGACGAACGCGTCGCAGCGACCCGCGATCGCCGTGACCGCGGCCTGCCGGTTGGTCGTCGCATAGCAGATATCTTCCTTGCGCGGTGCCGCGATGGTCGGAAATCGGGATCTCAGCACCGCGATAATCTCGGCCGTATCATCGACCGATAACGTGGTCTGCGTGATATAAGCGAGTTGACGCCCGTCGGGCGGGGTCACGCGTTCGGCGTCGCGGGCGTTCTCGACCAAGGTCATGGCGCCGGGGTCAAGCTGGCCCATGGTGCCGATCACTTCCGGGTGGCCAGCGTGGCCGATCAAGAAAATGTGTTTACCATCGCGGGCATGCCGCTCTGCTTCGACATGGACCTTGCTGACCAGCGGGCAGGTGGCGTCGACACAGATCAGCTTGCGACGGTCGGCCTCGATGGGAACGGACTTTGGCACGCCATGCGCCGAAAAGATTACCGGCGCGTCGTCCGGCACCTGGTCCAACTCGTCGACGAAAACCGCGCCCTTTCTCTTGAGAGCTTCGACAACGTGGCGATTGTGGACAATCTCATGACGGACATAGACCGGTCTGCCGAATTTGGCCAACGCCCGTTCAACGATCAGGATGGCGCGATCGACACCGGCGCAGAAACCGCGAGGCGCAGCCAGCAGTATGGTCAACTTGGGGCGGGACATGTGCCGAAAACAGCCTGCGAAACGGGGGTTGTTGCCGACCCGGGGCTGCCGATAGACTGCCGCCAACTCGCGTCGCCGTCAGCGAACGTGTAGCAAATCCGCAACCGTCGAGAAAGCCAGCAAGGACCCGTCCGCATGAGTGAGCAAGCCCCAGCTACGCCGATTGTCGCCCAGAAAGCGCCCTATGGCGTCGATGTCGAGGCGGGCAAAGCCTACTTCTGGTGCGTCTGCGGTCGCAGTGCCAAGCAACCCTTTTGTGACGGCGCTCACAAGGGAACCGGCATGGCGCCAATGAAATACGAAGCGACCGCAAATGCAAAAGTATGGTTCTGCGGCTGCAAGGCGACCAAGAAGTCGCCAATGTGCGACGGGACTCACAAAGCGCTTTGATTTGGCGTCGCGAGCGGGAAGAGCCGATGAAAAAATTTGTCTGTTGCGCCGTGGTGCTTGCCGCGTTGGGCGGCTGCCAGACCCAGATTCTGCCGCCGTGCCCATCGGTCCGGATTGATTCGACGACCGCCAACCTGGTCAAATTTCGCGATGGCGGCGGCACGTCGCCGGCCGATGTCGCCTATGAAGCGCAGCTCGTGTCGTTCGCCGGAAGTTGCGAGGATGTCGACGACGGCATTGCCGTGACGCTCGATGTCGATGGCGTGCTTGCCGCCGGGCCCGCCACCCAGGGCGGTCGCGCCGATCTCTACTATTTCGTCGCCATCCCGCAGTTTTTCCCGAAGCCCGAGGGCAAGAGCATTTTCCGCATTCGTGCCAACGTCCCGCGCATCCCCGGCGCTCGCGAGGAAATTTCCGAACACGGTATTCGGGTTTTCGTTCCGCTCAAAGATCTTGAGCCCGCTGCCGCCTACGACATCTATGTCGGCTTTCAGCTCGACGACGCACAGCTCGCCTTCAACCGAACGCGTCAGCAGCAATAGCGTGAGTCCATGATGGACCTCGCGAGTTACCTGGCGTTCGTCGGCGCGACCGTCCTGTTAATGCTCGTTCCGGGACCAAACGTAGCCTTGATTCTGGCCAATAGCATCGGCCACGGACCGCGTTATGGGCTGTGGACGGTTGCGGGGACGAGCGCGGCGATGATCGTGCAACTCGCCGCGACGGCCTTTGGCATGTCCCAACTATTGCGGATCATGGGCCAATGGCTCGAGTGGATCAGGTGGGTCGGGATCGTTTACTTGGTGTACCTTGGGGTGTCGGCATTTTGCACGCGTTCGGATTCACTTGAAGTTGCTCCACAGCGAAAGTCTGGCGCGACTATTTTTTGCCGGGCGGTTTAAGTGTCGTTGACCAATCCGAAGACGTTGCTGTTCTACGCCGCGTTCTTCCCGCAGTTCCTCGACCCCTCAGCAAGTACTGCGTGGCAGTCGGCATTGCTTGCCGCGACGTTCCTCGCAGTCGCGGTCGCAATCGATTCGTCATGGGTAGTCGGCAGTGCCCGCGCAGCACGAATGTTCCGGTGGCTTGCCCATGAACGACACCGAATCTCGGGCGGGTTGTTTCTTGCGTCGGGCATTGCCCTTGCGTTTTCTCGCCGCGGCACTTGACGCTGGCTTTTACGCGGTCTGATACCCATGCCTCGCGAGCCAGTTTGGCACCTGTGCGTGCGTGAGTTTGCTCGGGTCGAGCATGTCGCGTTGTTCGCACTGGTATTCGGCGGCGATCATCCGCTTGCCACCTAGGACCTGATGCGCGACAGCCTCGGCATTGACGGCGATTGCCGAGAGTTGCGGGTACGCAACCGCGTGCGCCGGCGCGTCACGCAGCAGATTTCCCTTCGACAAGATATGAGCGATCACATTGCGATCGCGCGGCAAGGTCGCGGGCAGGCGACCGCGATAGCGCGCCAAAATCTCGGGCAGCGTAAACGATGTACGCCAGCGGCGGGGTTCGAGGTCGATATTGATAAATACTTTGATGCGATGCAGGCGGTTGTCACTTTCGACCAGCGGCAGGCCGTTTTGAAACACGTCAATGTGAAGGTCTCCCGCCGGTGTGTCGGTGAATCGCCATGTAAGATTGCCGCAAAATAACCAGTAATACTTTGGGAACAGCACTCTCAAGGCTGAGTCGATGCAGGCGTTCACCGACTTAATCTGAGTCTGCAGATAGCCGGTCATGTACTCGTCGCGAAAAATGCGAAAAAGCACGTGGTTGTGGTCAAACTTGAGGGACTGCTCGACCCTTACGAAGAGGTCGGCGTCAATACCATTGCGCGTGCCGATCTTCGGATAGGCTGCCGGAATTTCAAACGACTGAAGCATCGGCAGATCGATCGGCAGGGGGAAGTGCGGGAAGTAGATGATGTCGTAGTTCTCGTACCGGCGCGCCAAATCATCGCCGTAGGTGCGGGCGTAGTCGCCAAAAGTTTCGTGGCGATCGAGCACGAAGAAATTGTCGGGAACGTCGGCGTGTTTTTCGATCTTTGTTTCGCACAAGGATTCGGCGCCCGGGACCCGGGCGCACTTTCGCAACGATCGACACGATAGCTTATTGACGCACGCTCGCCCATCGGGCCGACACAGATTTCTCTCATGGCAGGGCGGGCTCGACATTGCGCAGCCGCGTATCCGTACTGTTAAAGCCATCCCGAGGGCTGTGCGTGAGTTAGCCGGCTATGGTCGGCTATGTCTCATTGCCCTCAGTGGAACTCGACGGCAATCATCGGCTTGCCGCACAGCACCTGATGCGCCACCGCCTCGGCATTGGCGGCAACAGCCGATAATGTCGGACCAGCGATCCGGCGTCCCGGGGCGTCCTTCAACAAATCTGTTTGGGCCGGCATGGCTGCGATCGCAATGCGGTCGGGCGGAAGTGTGCGCAGCTGAACATGGCGATATCGGGCAAGGATTTCCGGCAGCATGTAAAACGTTCGCCAAACGCGCAGCGCGGAGTCGAGATTGATGAACAACTTGATGCGGTGAAGAGAGTTCTGCAGCGCCGAAAGCGGATGCTCCTCGTGGAATATAGCGATGTGCATCAGTTTCGCCGGCGTGCCGGAGAGGCGCCACGTGATGTTCCCGCACATCAATGACAAGTATTTCGGAAAGAGTATCTGCGGCGCTTCGAATTTGTGCGTGAATGTAGGCAGCAAGTCCTTCTTGTCGGAGCCGCATGTAAAGGAAATGGTCCTGATTGAATTTCAGGTCGTCTCCTCGGCGGACGTACATGTTGGCTTCGAGGCTGTTGTTGACGCCCATCTTGGCGGCGAATTTCCGAATGGTCGGCGCTTGGGTCAGCGGCAACGCGACGGTGAAAGGAAAATGAGGGAAGTAAAGAAGGTCGTGTCGTTCGTGGCGCCGCGCCGGCTCGTCGCCGTCGGTTCGCGCATACTCGGCGAACGAGTCGCGCCGCTCGAGAGCGAACAAGTTATGAGGGGGTCTTGAGGGTGCGTCTGGATCAGGAACACCCCCTGGTGATGGCAGAATATCGAAGCTCGCAGTTGACCTGGCCCTAATCGCAGCTCCAATGCATACATCGTGATGATAGGCCAATCTTATCCACAGCCTATTGTGGAGCCCATTGACCAACTGCCCGACTCACACCATTGTCCGGCTCTACCGCACGCCTCGTGGGAGAGATCGCGTCAGCTAGCCTTGGACGCGACGCCGAAGGAGCAACGGCCTCGGAAACTCTCAGGCAAAAGGACCGCGAGGGCTTGGGTACTCTGGAAAGCGGGCGATACCTTTCAACGGGTGTCTCCCCACCGAAGAGGTAAGCCGGGACAACCGCCGTCCCGGCCAATCTTTCAGGTTCTCAGACAGAGGAGGTCGCAACACGGGTGGACTCCGAGTCCGCCGTGTGCGCGGCCCCTGACTGTCGGAGAGCGAATTGGCGGACACCTCATCGCCCCTGAAGACGACCCCGCTCGACGCGCTTCATCGTGCGCTCGGCGCCAAGATGGTGCCGTTCGCCGGGTACGCCATGCCCGTCCAATTTCCGATGGGCGTGCTGAAGGAGCACCTGCATACGCGCACCGAAGCCGGCCTTTTCGACGTGTCGCACATGGGCCAGGGCGAGCTGGTCGGGGATCACAGCGACGCGGCACTCGAAACGCTGGTGCCGGGCGACATCATTGGACTGGGCGCAGGCCGCATTCGCTATTCGACGCTGCTCGCCGAGTCGGGCGGCATCATCGACGACTTCATGATCACCCGCCCGCGTGAGCCGGGCACCGGCAATCGGCTGGCGCTGGTGGTGAACGCCGCCTGTAAGGACGGAGACTTTTCACATATGGCGGCGAAGCTCGACGGCAGGGCCAAGGTTGTGCGCCACGATGATCGCGCGTTGCTCGCGCTGCAGGGGCCTGCCGCATCGCGTGTGTTGGCGCGCCTTGCCGCCGACGCGGCCGACATGGGCTTCATGTCGAGTCGGGTCGTCAAGCTATCAGCGCCCGGGCTTTCGGTTGAAGTTCGAATGTTTCGTTCGGGCTACACCGGCGAAGACGGCTACGAGATCTCGATCCCGGCGGACGAAGCCGAGAAGGTCGCCAAAGCGCTGTTGTCGCACGCCGAAGTCCAGCCGATCGGGCTGGGCGCTCGCGATTCGCTCAGGCTCGAAGCCGGGCTCTGCCTCTATGGCTCCGATATCGATATCTCGACGACGCCGGTCGAAGCCAATTTGACCTGGATCATCGGCAAGCGCCGGCGGATCGAGGGCGGATTCTCCGGGGCCGGGACCGTCATCGAGCAGCTCAACACCGGCGCGCCACGATATCGCGTCGGCATCAAGCCTCTCGGCAAGGCGCCCGCGCGGGCGCACACCGAGATTCAAGATCAGGGCGGACGCAAGATCGGCGAGATTACCTCGGGCGGCTTCGGGCCGTCATTCAATGGTCCGATCGCCATGGGATACGTCGAGAGCGGCTTTCACGCCGTCGGCACGCCAGTTCAGCTTTCTATCCGTGGTCAGTCCTTGCCGGCCGAAGTCGCGAAATTGCCGTTCGTTCCCCACCGTTATGTCACGCCCAAGAAGGAAACATCATGAGCCAACTGCGCTTCACCAAGGATCACGAATGGATCCGCGTCGATGGCGGCGTTGCCGTGGTCGGCATCACCGACTATGCGCAAAGCCAGCTCGGCGACATCGTTTTTGTCGAGGTGCCCGCCAAGGGCAAGGCGCTCAAGGCCGGCGGCGAGGCGGCCGTAGTGGAATCAGTCAAAGCGGCAAGCGAGGTCTATGCGCCAATCACCGGTGAGGTGGTCGAGGGCAATGTTGCGCTTCCCGACGCGCCGGAGACGGTGAACCAGGACGCCCAAGGCGCCGGGTGGTTTTTCAAGATGACCCTCGGCAGTCCGTCCGAGCTCGACGGGCTGATGGACCAAGCCGCGTACGACAAATATCTCGCCGAGTTGAAAGCCTGATTAAAGGAATAAGGTCATGCGCTATCTGCCGTTAAGTGACGCAAACCGCCGCGACATGCTGGCCGCTGTCGGTGTCAAATCGATCGACGACCTTTTCGCGGACATTCCCGCAGCCGCCCGCGCTGCGGCGCGATTTGAGTTGCCGAACACGCAGGGCGAGCTCGAAGTCGAGCGGCACATGAGCAAGCTCGCCGCTAAGAATCTGCCGATGAGCGATGCGCCCAGCTTTCTCGGGTGCGGCAATTATCGTCACCATTCGCCGGCCTCGCTTGATTATCTCATCCAGCGTGGCGAGTTCCTGACCGCCTACACGCCCTACCAGCCCGAGATTGCTCAAGGCACGCTGCAGGCGATTTACGAGTTCCAGACCCAAGTGACGCTGATCACCGGGATGGAGGTGGCCAATGCCTCGATGTACGACGGCGCCACGGCCTGCGCCGAAGCCGCCGCCATGGCCTGCCGCGTCACCAAGCGGGCGAAGGTGCTCCTCTCCGGCGGATTGCACCCGCACTACCGCGACGTTACGTCGACGTCGCTTCGGTTTCTCGACATCCAATGCGACGCGCTCGCGCCCGATCCGCTCGGCATCGAGGACTTGATCGGCCGCGTCGGCCAGGATCTCGCCTGCGTCATCGTTCAGACGCCAGGGTTTTTTGGCCACCTCAATGACTTTACGGCGCTCGCCGCAGCGTGCCATGCCGCCGGGGCGTTGTTGATCGTGGCGGTGCCCGAACCGGTGTCGCTCGGCCTGGTCAAGCCGCCGGGCGAGATGGGCGCCGATATCGTCATCGGCGACGGCCAGTCGCTGGCGACGCCGTCCTCCTTCGGCGGGCCCGGTGTCGGACTGTTCGCGACGCGTGAAAAATTCCTGCGTCAGATGCCGGGGCGTTTGGCCGGCGAGACGACGGACGAAGACGGGCGGCGCGGCTGGGTGCTGACGCTGTCGACCCGCGAACAGCACATCCGGCGCGAAAAGGCGACCTCGAACATCTGCACCAATTCGGGGCTGATCGCGCTGGCGTTTTCGATTCATCTGACGCTGCTCGGCGAGAAGGGGTTCCGGCATTTGGCGGAACTCAATCACGCTACAGCCGTGTCGCTCGCTGAAAAGCTCGAAGGCATCAAGGGCGTCAAAGTATTGCCCGGCGCGTTCTTCAACGAATTTGCCGTGACCTTGCCAAAGCCGGCCGCGGCGGCGGTCGATGAATTGGCGCGTCGCTGCATTCTTGGCGGCGTGCCGGCGTCGCGATTCTATCCAAGCTATCCCGAACTGGCGAATGTGCTGATTGTGGCCGCGACCGAGATGAATACGGAGTCCGATATCGCCGCATTTGCCGGTGCGCTGAAGGAGATCGTGTCATGACCGCGGCCGACACCACCACCGGCAACGCCGGCCTCGCCATCGAGCAGGCTCTGATCTTCGAGCAGAATACGGACAGCGCCACCGGCGTCGACTTGGCTCCCGTGCCACATACGAGAAGAAAGCTCGGGGCGCTCGAACGGAAGGCGCCGATTGGCCTGCCTGGCATGGCCGAGCCTGAAGTCGTTCGCCACTACACCCGGCTATCCCAGAAGAATTACTCGATCGACACCGGGTTCTATCCGCTGGGCTCGTGCACGATGAAGCATAACCCGCGCCTCAACGAGAAAATGGCGCGGCTTCCCGGGTTTGCTGAAATTCATCCCTTCCAACCGGTTGCAACCGTGCAAGGCGCGCTCGAAGTCACCGACCAGTTGGCCAAGTGGCTGACGGCGTTGACGGGCATGGCCGGCGTTGCCATGAGCCCGGCTGCAGGCGCCCATGGCGAGCTGTGCGGCTTGCTCTGCATCCGCTCGGCGCACGAAGCCAAGGGGCAGGGCCATCGCCGCATCGTTCTGGTTCCGGAATCGGCGCACGGCACCAATCCGGCAACGGCGACGCTTGCCGGCTATCAGGTCGAATCGATTCCGGCGACAGCCTCGGGTCATGTCGATTTCGCGGCGCTGAAAGCGCGCCTCCGCAACGATGTCGCGGCGGTCATGATCACCAATCCGAACACCTGCGGCTTGTTCGAAACCGAGTGCATTGAAATCGCCGCGGCCGTCCATGCTGCGGGCGCCTACTTCTACATGGATGGCGCTAACTTCAACGCCCTGGTCGGTCGCGTGCGTATCGCCGATCTCGGTGTCGACGCCATGCACATCAACCTGCACAAAACCTTCTCGCAACCTCACGGCGGCGGAGGACCGGGTGCGGGTCCAACGGTGCTGAGTGCCGCTTTGGCCGATTTTGCGCCGGTACCGTTTGTCGTCGCAAACGCAGGCGCGTACGGCGTTGCCGAGCACGTCGGCCGCGACGCCGGCAAAGCCGCCTTCGGCCGGATGAAGGGCTTTCAAGGTCAGTTCGGCGTCTACGTGCGTTCGCTCAGCTACATCTTGGCGCTCGGCATCGATGGCTTGCGCCAGGCTTCGGGCGACGCGGTGCTCAACGCCAACTACCTCCGCGCCAAATTGTCGGCCGAACTGACGCCGGCCTTTCCCGGCCTCTGCATGCATGAAGTCGTGTTCGACGACACCTGGCTCAAGGGCACCGGGGTCGCCACGCTCGACATCGCCAAGGCGCTGATCGACGAAGGCTTCCATCCCATGACGATGTACTTCCCACTGGTGGTGCACGGCGCGCTGTTGATGGAGCCGACCGAGACTGAGAGCAAAGCAACACTCGATCAATTCGCCGCCGCGCTGCTGGCGCTTGCCCGCCGCGCCAAACGCGGCGATCAGGCCGAGTGGTTCAAGGCTGCGCCGCGCCTCGCACCACGACGCCGGCTCGATGAGACCAAAGCCGCCCGGAAGCCCGTACTGCGCTGGCGCCCGGTCGAAAGCCACGCGGGCGGCAATGGTGGTACGGCGCGGCAGGCGGCGGAGTAGGCTGGCGCGTGACGCTACGCAGGTCTGGCTTTCCCGCCTTGCCTGACAGAAATATTGTGTTGTCCGACAAGGAGCGCGCGTTATGGCGCGATCGCCGATCGATCTCGCCCGATTGGAGCAGGATGTGGTTCGTGCCCGGAATCGCGAAGCACTGAATAAAGCCAAGGCCGCTGCCTGCTATCCGGGCGTCGAACCGAAAACGTGAATGGGCGGTTCAGTCGCCAATTACTTGATCGCAACAGGAAGCAAGCGCACGCCACATCCAGCACGCAAGATGTCGATTTGGCGCTCGTCAAATTGGCACTTGAGGACTCCTTTGGCGTCAAATTTTTGAATCATGAGGGTTTGATTTCTAGAGGCCTCGATCTTGAGGTTTGACGTCAACGCGATCTTGTTGCGCACAAAGCTGCAGCGCAAAATTGCGCCGACAGCATCTCGTGTTCACGATGAACTAGTGTGGGCCGAAGATGGATTGCCGCACGGCCCTCCGCCATTGCTCGTCACAACGGCCAATATCGATGTTCTTGCTGGCAGCACGTGCTTGGACGTAGACCGGTTGCTTCCGCGGCGTATCATCGAACCTCTACTTGGGCGTGCGAATTCGACGGCACAAGTGGCGCCGGGCTTCGACGCTGACCTAGTTATCCTGGCGGACGATCCCGCCCATGATATCCGAAACTACACTCGGGTCATTGCCGTGTTCAGGCGGGGCGAGCTGATTTTTCGCCGATAAGCGCGGCGCCTGTGCGGTTACCCTCAGGTCAATCCGGCGAATCCCCCTTACGTCGATGGCGTTTGTGGGTTAGGCCGGTCCCAGATTTGGGGATAAATCGTGGCACGTTTCGGATTTCTCATCGTTTGCGCGGTTGTTGGTTTGCAGGGGGCTGGTTCTGCTTTCGCCCAACCGTCCGGTTCCGGCGTTTCGCAGTCCGACAGCCGCACGGTCTACGATGCGACCTACATCGCCGGCCTCAACGCCATTACGGCCGAAGACATTCTCAAGCGCATTCCCGGCATCCAGGACCTCCTGACAGAGGCGCAGATGACCGCGACCCAGCGCGGTTTCGGTTCGACCGGCACCCAGATCCTGTTCAACGGCCGGCGGCTGTCGAGCAAGAACATCACGGTTGCCTCGGCGCTGACGCGCATTCAGGCGAGCCAAGTCAAGGCGGTCGAGCTGATTCGCGGCTCCTTGCCAGGGATGGATGTGCGCGCCGAAGGCACCATCGTCAATCTGTTGTTGACCGACGATCTCGTCACCGGGTCGGGCAATTGGGAAGCGCGGCTGTCGCATTATTCGGTCACCGATTTCAAGTACGGCGGCAAGCTGTCCTACGCCGGCGGCATCGGTGCGTTGACCTATGCCGTCAGTGTCGAGGCGACGCCGCGCTACGACGGCCGTGATCGGTTCAATCTGTTCTATCCAATTACCCGTCCCCCGCTCCGCATTCCCGACGTCGCGCCGTTTCTTCGGCAAGACGAGAATTTGATGAATGAGGCGACCGACCACATCGCCGCCGGCAGTCTTTCCTATGAATTCGCCAGCGGCGACGTGCTCAACGTCAATGGCCGCTTCGCCGATCAAGGGCAGGGCGAGCAGTTGCCGTCCGACAACTTCGACATCACGACCGGGCGCGACGTTTTCCTTCGCTTCACCAACAACATCCGCGACCTTGAGGCGATCAATTGGGAAGTGGGCGGCGACTACCAGCACTTTTTCGCGGCCGGGAACTCACTAAAGGTTATCGCCATCTACGCCGAGACCAGCCAGAACGACGAGCGCGATTTCTTTGTGCGTCCCGCCGCCGGCGTGCTGGCGAAAACGCGAACCCAGCTTCAGTATCCTGATCGCACTGAGTGGATTTTGCGCGGCACCTATCGCGGCACGGTGTCCGAGACCCAGTCGTTCGAGATTGGCGCCGAGGGCGCGCAGAATATCCTCGACACACGCATTCAATTGCTGACCTTTGCCAACGGCGTAACCACCGATGTTGCGCTGTTCAATCCGTCGGCGGTGGTCAAGGAATTGCGCGGCGAGACCTTCGCCACCTATTCGTGGCGGGCGACCTCCACCCTCAGTCTCGATGCCGCCCTCGACACCGAGTCGTCGCGGCTGACCCAACGTGGACGGGACGCCAACGCGCGGCGGACGTTCTTCTACGTCAAGCCGCGCCTCGATGTGCGCTACACGCCGGCGCCTGGCAGCCAGATTCGGGCCAAGATCCAACGCACAGTCAGTCAATTGAACTTCGCCGACTTCGTCGCCGGATTTAACACCGAGGCCAGCCGGCTCGAGGTGCTGCGCGCCGGGAATCCGAGTTTGGTGCCCGAGAAGCAATGGCTGTACGAGCTTCAATATGAGTATCGCCTGCCGAAGGACCAGGGCGTCGTCACGCTGCGCGGATACTACGGCGACGTTAGCGACAAAATCGAAAATATCCCGGTTGGCGCGACCATCAGCGCTGCCACCGGCAACATCGGTTCGGCCCATTACG
>VGEM01000028.1 GCA_016869315.1 Alphaproteobacteria bacterium
ATCGCGCGTGAAATGGCGCCGGAGGAATTCGTATGATCAAGGAATTCGCGTGAGCGCCGTTACCACCGACACGCTGCTCGACGGCCGGGTCACCGTTCGCCAGCCGGCGGACGGCTACCGCGTCGCCATCGATCCCGTGCTGCTGGCGGCGTTCGTGTGCGCCAAGGCGGGCGACCGTGTGATCGATGTCGGTTGCGGCACCGGAGCTGCGATGTTCTGCCTCGCGGCGCGCGTGCCCGGGGTCGATGTCACCGGGCTTGAGATTCAGCCCGACATGGCGAAGCTGGCCGGCGAGGGGATCGCGCTCAACAAGCTCGCGGCCCGTGCGCGGGTGATGGAGGGCGATCTTGCCTTGCTTTCGGACCTGGTCTGCGCCCAGCCGTTCGACATCGCGATCACCAATCCGCCGTTTGTAGCCGCAGGCACGACGCCACCTGATCCGATCATCGCGACCGCGCACAAGGAGTCGCATTTGCCGCTCGCAGCGTGGATTGCCAAGTGCCTGACCCTGCTCAGGAGCGGCGGGCGGCTGGTGCTGATCCATCGCGCCGATCGGCTGTCGGAAGTGATGGCGGCGCTCCGCGACGGCAGTTGCGGCGATATTCGCGTGCTGCCGGTTCAGCCTAAGTCAGACGCGCCAGCCAAACGGGTGTTGATCGATGCCGGTAAGGGCCGGAAATCGCCGGACACGCTGTTACCGGCGCTTGTGCTTCACACCGCTGATGGCGGCTTTACCGCGGAAACCCAGGCTGTGCTGCGGAACATGGCTATGCTCAACCCTGGGGCGGGCTAACGGCGAAAACACCTGTGGCCGAAAAGCCGCATTGGGGCATCAACCCAATCCGTGTGCTCCCAACCCTTGGTTCGCTGGGGTTTCTCCATATAAAATCTGCTCCTCTATTGGCTGGAACACGCGCCAAAGTTCAGGGGGGATAAGAATGCGTCAATTCCGTCTTGGTCGGATTTCTTGTGCCGCGCTCGCCGTGACAACGAGCATTGCAGGCTTCGCGCCGATGGCCTCGGCGCAAATCGAAGAAATCGTCGTCACGACTCGTAAAAGGTCGGAGAACCTCCAGGACGTGCCGATCGTCGTCACCGCGTTCACCGCGGCGTCGATCGAGCGCAAGGGCATCGTCGATCTTTCGGACATCGCCAAGTATACCTCGGGCCTCAATCTCGACGAAGGTTTCAACAAACAGGACACGCGCATCGTCATCCGCGGTCTGTCGCCCACCCGCGGCCGGCAAAACGTCGCCATCCTGCAGGACGAAGTCGACATCTCCTCGCTGGCGCAAGCCACCGCCGGCGGTTCGTTCGTCATCAACCCGCGCTTGCTTGATATCGAACGCATCGAAGTGGTGAAGGGTCCGCACTCGGCCCTCTACGGCCGGTCGGCTTTCAACGGCGCGATCAACTACATCACCAAGAAGCCGGGCGACGAGTTCTACGGCAACGCCCAGCTCGACGTCGGCACCTACGAAAAAGGCGAAGCCCGCGCCAGCCTCATGGGACCGGTGATCGATGGCAAATTGTCGCTTGGGATCAACGCGTCCGGCTGGCACTTCGGCGGCGACTGGAAAAGCGCCAACACCGGCATCGGCCTCAACGGCGGCGATGGTTACGGCTTCGCCGGCACGGCGGTGTTCACCCCGCATGAACTGTTCAAGTTCGTTCTCCGCACAGAAGTCGCGCACGATCACTTCGGGCCCGAGGCGCGCGTCAACAAGTTCCCGACCGATCAGCCGCTGCCGGCCGTGGCGCTGACGCCGCAGAACGGTCTGCCCCCCGTGATCGGTGCCGCACTGGCCGCCAATCCGCGCAACGCCACCTTCCTGCAAGCCGTCGGCAGCCTCGGCAACGCCAAGGACTACCCGCTGCCGGCGCCGAGCCGTAATCCGCGCACCGGCGCCGATTACCCCGGTTCGATCCGCGACATCTGGCGCACCAACCTGCGCGCCGAATTCGACATGGATTTCGCGCTGCTGACCTCGATTACGCACTACGGCGACAACAAGACCTTCCAGTACAACGATCAGTTCGCCATCGGCGACTTCGCCTCGACGGCGGTGTCGGGCGGTCAGGAAACCTACTTCGACACCGACATCACCTTATTCAGCGAGGAAGTACGGTTGCAGTCGCAGTCGGACGGCGATCTCGACTGGACCATCGGCGGCCTTTACTGGAACGAAAACCTTGAGCAGTTGAACCGCGCCACCCGGTGCGTGTCGTTCAGCGGCGGCTGCGCCGGCGTGCTGGCCCAGGTGTCGGGCTTTCATACGCCGGCCAACCAGACGACCCGCAAGACGTTCCACTACTCGGCGTATGCGCTGTCCGAGTACGCCATCACCGAGCAGTTCAAGGCGTCGATCGAACTTCGCTACACGCACGAGCACGAAGATACGACCGCGTTCACCACGGTGAATCAGGCGTTCTACGGCTGCCCCAACGTCACCGCGGTCGGCCGCACAACCAACGCCGCGGGTATCGTCAGCTGCGCGCCGTTGACGGCGGGCGGCCCGGTTCCCGGCGCCGCGCAGCAGGTGGTGGGCCCGCTGACCGTACGTGGTCCGTTCGGCGCCAACGACCTCTCGCCCGGCACGATCGTGGTTCCGTCCAGCTTCTGGACGCCGCGCTTTACCGTCGACTACAAGGCCAACGACGACATCCTGGTGTTCGCCTCGGCGGCGCTCGGCAAGAAGCCGGGCGGTTACAGTTCGCTGGCTGCGTTCCCGGCCAACGCCGTCATCAACGGCGTTTCAACCCAGTTGCCAAACGAACGACAGCCCAACGTCTACAAGCCCGAGGAAATGTGGTCCTACGAACTCGGCGCCAAGACCGAGTGGATGGACGGCAAGCTGCAGGTCAACGGCTCGGTCTACTATCTCGATTATTCGAAGAAGCAGGTGTCGATCACCTTCGTCGATCCCAATTCGACCCCGGTGCCGAACCAGCTGGCCGCCCGCGTCGTCAACGCCGCCAAGGCGCGCGTCAAGGGCTTCGAGGTCGATATCGCCGCGGCGCCCACCGACAATATCTCGCTGTCGGCGAGCTACACCTACAACGACGGCAAGTATAAGGACTTCGTCGATATCCAGACCGGCGTCTCGGCGATTTCGCGGGCCGTGGTGCGCAATCCCAACGCCTGTGAGGTGGTCGTGATTCAGGGCGCCAATCGATGCGCGATCAACTACTCGGGCAACGCGCTTGAGGGCGCGCCCAAGTCGAGCCTGACTATGGGCGGTGAAATCCGTGGCGATATGTCGGGCGACTGGGGCTGGTTCGTCGATGCGGATGCTCGCTATCAGTCGAGCCGTTACACCACGTTCGAGAATAGCCTGATCATGGATCCCTATTGGCTGTTCGACTTCCGCGCCGGAATCCGAAACGACGATTGGAGCGTGACGGCGTATGTCGAGAACGCCTTCAACGACGACACCATGAAGGCGAGCGCGGTTTACATTCAGCCGTGGCAGATCGCCTACCTGCTCTCAACCGGCCGCACGCCGATTGCGACTCAGGCTCCGTCAGCCGCCTCGGGACTGCTGCCCGACAGGCGCCTGTTCGGCATCCGCGCGTCGTTCAACTTCTAATCGGCGCAGGAGCAAGACAAGCGAAACGGCGGGCGCCTTCGGGCCCCGCCGTTTTTCTTGAGGTCTGCCGTCGCCCTGGCAAAAGCCAGGGCCCAGGATTCTCCGCGGGCTCGGCGAGATGGGTCCCGGCTTTCGCCAGGACGACACCGAAATCACTGCGTGCCGGGCCCCTCAGCCGGGTTGCATTGCCCCGGCCGTGGCCTATCTTGCCTGCCATGGCCCTGATCGATCATTTCAACGATTTCATCGCGCGGTTTGATTTGCCTATTACCCGTGAGCGGCCGCCCATGGTGGCGGTGCTGCGCTTGAAGGGTGTCATCGGCGCGGTTGGCTTGGGCGGGCGCGGGCTATCGGTGCAGAGCATCGAGCCGCTCGTCCGCCGCGCGTTTTCGCGACGGGTGCGGGCGGTGGTGCTGATCATCAACTCGCCCGGCGGCTCGGCGGTGCAGTCGGCGCAACTCACGCAGATGATCCGCGCCGCGAGCCGCGATAAACGCATCCCCGTGCTGGCCTTCACCGAGGACGTGGCGGCGTCGGGCGGCTATTGGCTGGCGCTGGCGGGCGACGAGATCTACGCCGACCCGATGTCGATCGTGGGTTCGATCGGCGTGATCGCCGCGTCGTTCGGCGCCCATGAGCTGCTCGCCAAGATTGGCGTCGAGCGGCGCATTTATACCGCCGGCGATCGCAAGAGCCTGCTCGACCCGTTCCGGCCGATCGATCCCAAGGACGTCGAGCGGTTGACCGAGATCCAGGCCGAGATCCATCGCGGGTTCATCGCCGCCGTCAAGGATCGCCGCGCGCTGAAACTCAACGGCGCCGACGACGTTCTCTTCAACGGCGACATCTGGACCGGCGAGAAGGCGAAGGAACTCGGCTTGGTCGATGGCCTTGGAGACTATCGAGCCGTGTGCAAGCGCAAGTACGGCGACGACGTGCGCTTCATGGCGATCGATCGGCCGATGTCGTGGCTGCAACGTCGTCTCGGGCGCTTTGCGCCGCCAGATATTTTCGCGGGCGAGGCGGGCGACGGCTGGGCCGGGCAGCTAATCGCCGCAGTCGAGGAGCGTTCGTGGTGGAGCCGGTTCGGGCTCTGACGCCGCATGGGGTTCCTTCTCAAGGTCCTGATGATCGGCGGCGCATTGCTGGTGCTGTGGTTCATCATCAAGGCGCGCTTCCGGGTGAAAGTGTCCGAGCCGATCATCGCCTTCCTCGGCAAGGCCAAGGCCGAGCTGCCGCCGCGACAAATCGAAACACTGGTCAAATGTCCCGCCTGCGGCGCCCATCACCCGGCCGGAAAACCGTGCATTTGCGGCAAGGCGTGAACCTTGCTTAAGCCTTGATGCGTCGGTAGTTTCCGGCTCATCCCAGCACGCGTGCCGCCATGCCCCGCAACCCCAACGCGCCCAGCTTTCAGAAGCTGATTCTGACGCTCCAGAACTTCTGGTCGGAGCAGGGGTGTTTAATACTCCAGCCTTACGACATGGAAGTCGGCGCCGGCACGTTTCACCCGGCGACGACATTGCGCGCCCTCGGCAAAGAGCCCTGGAACGCGGCATACGTGCAGCCGTCGCGCCGGCCGACCGACGGTCGGTACGGCGAGAACCCGAACCGGTTGCAGCACTATTATCAGTTTCAAGTGATCATGAAGCCGTCGCCGCCCGATCCGCAGGGGCTTTACCTGGAGAGCCTCAAGGCGATCGGCATCGACCCAATGGCGCACGACATTCGCTTTGTCGAGGACGACTGGGAAAGCCCGACGCTGGGCGCCTGGGGCCTCGGTTGGGAAGTGTGGTGCGACGGCATGGAAGTGACGCAGTACACCTACTTCCAGCAGGTCGGCGGCATCGAGTGCGATCCGGTTTCGTTCGAATTCACCTACGGCCTCGAACGTTTGGCCATGTACGTGCAGGGCGTCGACAACGTCTACGACCTCGATTTCAACGGCCGCGGCGTCACCTACGGCCAGGTGTTCCACCGCGCCGAAGTGGAATACAGCGCGCACAATTTTTTGCACGCCAACACCGACATTTTGTTCCGACGCTTCAAGGATTGCGAAGACGAGTGCCGCGCGCTGCTTGAGAAGAAATTGGCTCAGCCCGCCTACGATCAGTGCATCAAGGCCTCGCACACCTTCAACCTGCTCGACGCGCGCGGTGTGATCTCGGTGACCGAACGCGCCGCCTACATCGGCCGCGTCCGCGCGCTGGCCAAGGCCTGCTGCGAGGCCTGGCTCGAAAACGGCTTTCGCAGGTAAGCCATGGCCGAGCTTCTGTTTGAAATTTTCTCCGAGGAAATTCCCGCACGCATGCAGCGTCAGGCGGCGGCCGATCTTGGTCGGCTGGTGGGCGACGGCCTCAAGGCGCAAGGCCTGGCGGCGACGTCGATCGCGGCCTATGGCGGTCCGCGCCGGCTGGCGCTGGCGGCTGACGGCGTTCCGGCGATGCAGCCCGACATCAGCGACGAGAAGAAAGGCCCGCGCATCGACGCGCCAGAACAGGCGCTGCAGGGTTTTTTGCGTCAGAGCGGCCTCGCATCGCTCGATCAGGCCGAGGTGCGCGAACTCGACAAGGGCAAGTTCTACTTCGCCGTCATCCGCAAAAAGGGCCGGCCCGCCACGGATGTCATCAAAGAAGTGATCGAAGCGGCGCTGGCCCAACTGCCGTGGCCCAAATCGATGCGCTGGGCGTCCAACCCGACGCGCTGGGTGCGGCCGCTGCACGGCTTGCTGTGTCTGTTCGACGGCAAGGTCGTGGCGGTATCTTTCGCCGGTCTCACGGCGTCCAACACGACGCGCGGGCACCGTTTCCTGGCGCCGGCCGTCATCGCCGTGTCGGGCTTCGCCGATTACAAATCGAAACTCAAGGCGGCCTACGTTCTGGTTGACCCCGCCGACCGCGCCAAGGCGATTTCTGAGGGCCTCGTCAAACTGGCGGCGGGCGAGGGGCTTGCCGTCAGCGACGATCATGGTCTGCTCGACGAAGTGACCGGGCTTGCCGAATGGCCGGTGCCGTTGCTCGGCACCATCGATGCCGCCTTCATGGACGTGCCGGCAGAAATTCTCACCTCGTCGATGCGCAAGCATCAGAAGTATTTCGCGCTGAAAAAGCCCGACGGCAGCCTGGCCAATCGCTTTGGTGTCATCGCCAACATGATCAACGCCGACGGCGGCAAGGAAGTCGTCGCCGGCAACGAGAAAGTGCTTCGCGCGCGTTTGTCCGACGCCAAGTTTTTCTGGGACCAGGACCGCGGCACCAGGCTCGACGCCCGTGTGTCCAAGCTGGCCGAGCGCGTATTCCAGGCCAAGCTCGGCACCGTGCGCGACAAGGTGGACCGCATCGGCGCGCTCGCCAAGACCTTGGCGCCGTCGGTGCCGGGGGCCGATATCAACCATGTCGCGCGCGCTGCGTTGCTCTGCAAAGCCGATCTGTCGTCTGACCTTGTCGGCGAGTTTCCCGATCTGCAGGGCGTCATGGGCCGCTACTTCGCGCTCAACGACAAGGAACCGCCCGCCGTCGCCGTCGCCGTCGCCGAGCACTATTCGCCGCTCGGCCCCGGCGACATGTGCCCGACCAAGCCCGTCAGCGTCGCCGTGTCGCTGGCCGACAAGCTCGACAGCCTGGTTGGATTCTTCGCCATCGACGAGAAGCCCACCGGCTCCAAAGATCCGTTTGCGCTCCGCCGTGCCGCGCTCGGGATCATCCGTCTGGTGCTCGAGAATAGACTTCGACTGCGCCTGCTCGACGTGTTCAAGGCGGCGCATGCGGGCCTGGAATCGCGCGTCACGTCGGACGCCAAAAAAGTATCCGGCGAATTGCTCGATTTCTTCGCCGACCGGCTCAAGGCGCATCTGCGCGACAAGGGCACAAGGCACGACTTGGTCTCGGCCGTGTTCGCCCTCGGCGGCGAGGATGACCTCATCCGCTTGATGGCCCGCGTCGCCGCGCTGAAATCGTTTCTCGAAAGCGAAAATGGCGCCAATCTCTTGGTCGCCTATCGCCGCGCTGCCAACATCGTGAGAATTGAACAGAAGAAGGACAAGACATCTTTTGGCAGCGTCAATCTCGCCGGCGAGCTTGGCGCACCAGAAGCTGATGCTCTCTTCACGCATCTAGAATATGTAGATCGCCAGGCAGAATCGGCGTTACAACGCGAATTCTTTGAGCAGGCGATGTCGCTCTTAGCCAGCTTGCGCCAACCGGTCGATCTTTTCTTCGACAAGGTCACCGTCAATGCCGACAACCCTGCTCACCGCAAGGCGCGGTTGGGGCTATTAACCCGCATTGTCTCAACGATGAATCGCGTCGCCGATTTCGGCAAGATCGAGGGCTGACCGCCTTTCTCTGGGGTGCTAACCTTGCGGTCTGCGCCGGCTGATCCGGCCCCTCACCCCAACCCTCTCCCCTCTGGGGTGAGGGTGCCCCGAACGGGCGGTGAGGGGGCTGCAGGAAAACTGGACAATTCCATGCGTGACGACGCCGTTGCCTCCGCCGATCTTCGCATCCCGCCGCGTATCGAGACCGCGTCGCAGATCATCGCCGGCCTGGCGCTTATTTTCATCCTGCAGATCAAGGTGCTGAGCGCGTTGCTGGTCGGCCTTCTGGTCTATCAGCTGGTGCATTACGTAGTGCCGCTGACGCGGCGCTTCGGCATGACGCTCACGGCCGGCAAGGCGGCGGCGCTGACGCTGATCGCCGTGGTCATCGGCGTGCCGATTGCCATCGGCATTGTCGAGTTGTCGTCGTGGATCGCGCGCGGGCTCAGCGATGTCCAGGCGCTGGTCCAGCGCATGGCCGAGGTGGTCGGCACGGCGCGGACGCAAGTGCCCGAGTGGGCGCTGGCCTATCTTCCCGAGAGCCTCGATGAATTCCAGGCCGACGCCGCGCGCTGGTTGACCGAGCACGCCGGCCAGATCGGCGGCATCGGTCAGGACGTGGGCCGGGTCATTTTCCACCTGGTCCTCGGCATCATCATCGGCGGCATCATCGCCTTCCAGGGCCTGCCCTCGGGCCCCGATGTCGGCCCGCTGGCGCTGGCCTTCATGAACCGGGCCGAGACGCTAGCGCGCGCCTTCAGGAACGTCGTCTTCTCGCAAGTGCTGATCTCGGCGCTCAACACCACGCTGACGGGGCTCTATCTTGGCGTGCTGCTGCCGCTGCTCGACATTCACCTGCCGCTGGTCAAGACCATGATCGCGGTGACGTTCATCGTCGGGCTGATGCCGGTGATCGGCAATCTCATCTCGAACACGGTCATTGTGGTCGTCAGTCTGTCGGTGTCGACCTTCGTGGCGGCGGGTTCACTCGCGTATCTCGTGGTGATCCACAAGCTCGAATACTTCTTCAACGCCCGTATCATCGGCTCGCAGATTCAGGCCCGCGCCTGGGAACTGTTGATCGTGCTGATGGTGATGGAAGCAGTGTTCGGCATCCCCGGCGTCATCGCCGGTCCGATCTTCTACGCCTACCTCAAGGACGAGCTGAGGACGCGGAAGTTGATTTGAGGGCGCGACGTCGTTGCTTGCGTGACAGGCTCGTAAGGGTAGAGGCCGCGCAACACACACCGATCGATCTGGCTTATGAGCCTGGCGCCGAAGCCGCTTTGATCATGCGGCGCGACGGGTTGGAATCGCCTTCATGACGCGTTTCAATTGCGCCGAGGCGATCCAAACGTCGTAGTCTTGCTGCATCGCGGCCCAAAAGCGTGGGCCATTGCCACACCACTTGCCGAGACGCACGGCGACGGCGGCCGATACCGGGGAACGTTCCGCAAGAATGCCATGAAGAAGTTGACGCGAAATTCCAAGCTCCTTCGCGGCACCGGCAACCGTGACGCCCAAGGCCGGCAGAACATCGAGCCTGAGAACCGAGCCTGGATGCGGGGGGCGCATCCCTGGTTCTCCCTTGAATTCGTAAGCGCGCATGTCGTTGTCTCCGCCTTCAGTGGTACTACTCAAGATCGACAAGGGAGGCCGCGACGCCATTCCACTCGAATGTGATGCGCCATGGCCCATTCACGGCAATCGCTAATCTCGCCGGCTTTCCGTGCAATCGATGCAAGCGCCATCCAGGAATAGCGAGATCGCTCAACTGTTCGGCGCGATGCAGACCTTGCAATCTGCCGCGCACGCGCTCGACCAAATCCGGACGAATTCCACGTGCGCTTCCGTCAACAAAAAAGTCGCGCAATGCCTTGCTTCGAAAATTCTTGATCACGCTTCAAGTGTAAACAAACACTAGACACTTTTCAAGACCGTCGTGCCACCGATCAATCTGGCTTACGTGCCTGACACGCAAAACGCTCGGTGGCTGCAGTTGTGTTCTTCGGAGCCCAAATATGTAAGTAGGCACGTAAGCCGGAAGTGGTCGTGCTTGTGTTGACAGCCGTGCTCTTACGAGCCTGGCACCGAAGCCACTGGCACTTCAGCCACGTCTCTCCGCTCAAAACTCCGGTTTGCCCGAGCGGTTACTTTCCATGTAGCACTGCACCATCATCCAGCCGAGATTGAGTCCGACGCGTTTCACGGTCGGCTCGGTGAAGGTGTAGCCGTAACTCTCCAACTTGCCGTCGGCCTTCTTGCTGTAGAGGTACATCACCATCACGTCGCGGGTGAACGCGCCGTGCTCGTTGTTGATCTGCCAGTCGACGTTGCGGAGCGTCACGTGCATTTCGCGCGGGGTCGCTTCCTTGGTCATGAACACGATCTCGCCGCCTTGATCGACTGTCGGGAAGGGCCCATAGCGTTCGACCGGCTCGGCGCGCCCGCCCGAGACGCCCGGCATGTCGATGTGACACTGAAAGTCGCGGATACGCAGCATCTTGTGCGGCACGCCCTCCGGGTGTCCCGCCACCAGCTTGCCAGCACGGTCGAGGCCGCGGTCGAGTACCCACAGCGCGCGGGCATCGGCCGACAGTTGAATCTGATACTCGCCGGTGACCTTCTTGCCGGCGATGGTGATGCGGCAGGTGGCGGGATCGGTCGCGGCCTTGAACTGCCCGGCCTCGCGCTTCCAGAACACGTCGCAGCCCTCGGCAAAGCGCGTCGTGGCCGGCGCCAGGTCGGCCAGCACGGCGGGGTTCTTGTGGGCATCGCGATAACGCGCCACATCGTCGAGCTGCCAGATCCGCATCCGCACCCGGTCGGGGTCGGCCTTGTCGGTCGAGAAAGTGTAGAGACGAAGGCGGGTCGGCGCATCGAGCTTGTTGTCGCGGCTGTCCTGGATGAAAAACACGAATGGCCCGAACGCCGGCAGGTCGACCCGCGCGACAATCTCGTGCATGCGGTTGTGCTGCTTTTCTTTCGGCACGCCGCCGCGCTGGTCGAAGTAAACCTGCTCGCGATTGTCGTAGGCGCCGGGCAGGAGTTCGGCGATCACCATGACGTCGCGCTCGGCGGTGGTTGAATCCTGGCCCTGGGCGAGGGCGGGCCCCGCCGACATCAGCATCGCCGCCATCATCAACATTTTCGCCATCGGCCGTCCTTCCGTGCTTGCCCGCCTTGTGAACGTCGCGGCCCCGCCGCTACATCCTGAGGTTTTAACGTTATGATCAATATGCGATAAGGCCGGGGAAATAACGAGTGTGGGAATGCCATGAAAACGCTGTCGTGGAGCTTGCTTGCGGCCGGTGCGCTGGCCGGTGGATTGGCCGATAGCGCGGCCCGGGCGCAAGTGCTGGAAGAAATCGTCGTCACCGCCCGCAAACGCGAGGAATCGCTCCAGGAAATTCCGATCAGCGTAACAGCGCTGACCGCCGCCGACATCAAGGAGCGCGGCATCAGCGACCTGTTTACATTGTCGCAGTATACGCCTGGGTTTTACATGGAGCAGACCGGCACCCGGCGCGCCAACCCCACCTTTCGCGGGCTGGTGCTTAACACCACCGTGGAAGAGCGTCAGAACTCATCGGTATTCGTCGATGGCTTTTTCGTCTCGGGTTCGGCCGGTACCTTTGGCTTCAACGATATCGCCCGCGTCGAGGTGCTGAAGGGCCCGCAGTCGGCCTTGTTCGGCCGCGCGACGTTCGGCGGTGCGGTCAACTTCATCACCAAGCTGCCGAGCGACGAATTCGAGGCCGAGGTCGATGTCACCGCCGGTCGGTTCGACAAGGCGGAAGTCGCCGCGACCGTGATGGGCCCGCTCACCGATCAGATCGGGATCAAGCTGTCGGGCCGCGTCTATAATTTCGGTGGCCAATGGAAGAACCTGAACGACGGTAAGACCATCGGTGATCAACGGTCCCAGGCGCTGTCGGGCACCGTCGTGATCAATCCGACCGACGATCTCCAGATCATTGTTCGCGGCGCCTACGGCCGTGACGAGGACGGGGTGCCGCCATCGGTATTGCTGACGGAAGAGACTTATAACTGCCTGTTCTACTCGGTGCTGCCGGCGCGCGATGGCTATACCTGCGGCTCGGTGCCGGACGTGAAGGCGATCCGTGCCGACAGCCAGCAGCTGACGGCGCGTTTCGGCAAGGAACCGGGCCTCGATCAGGACACCTGGCGATGGTCGGTCGAAGCGAATTACGCGCCCGGCGACTGGGACTTCAATGTTCGCGCCGCCTACAACAAGCAATATGCGCTCAACACCGCTGACGCCAGTTTGCGCGGCCCGATCGGCGCGCAGGTGTTCAACGGCCGCGGCGGCGCCTTCGGCCAGTTCGGCCTCAACCAGGGCGGCCGGCTTGGTATCATCCACTTGAACCAGAGCGATCAGGATTTTCGCGATAAGGCGATCGAGGCCCGTGTGTCGTCGCCGGGCGAGGCGGCCGTGTACGGCTTCCTCGGCGTATCGTGGTTCGAGCAGGATATTCTGCGATCTAACCGCCGCCAGGACGCGGCCAGGACGCTACCGTTCCAGCTCGACAATGATAGCGACAACAAGAACTACTCGGTGTTCGGCAATCTCAATTGGCAAGTGAACGAGCAATGGCGCCTCGGCGCTGATGCCCGATGGCAGGCCGACACCGTCGAGGAAATGACCGGACCCGTGCAGATGACGCCGGCCGCAGGCGGGCCGGATCCTCGTCGCGCGCTGGCGCGCATCGTCAAGGGCAAAGCCCGCTTCAAGACGCTGCTGCCTCGCTTTATCGTCGACTTCAAGCCGGACGACGACACGACGCTGTACGGGTTGGTCTCACGCGGCAACAAGCCCGGGTTCTTCAACAATGCGGCTATCGCGGCATTGCTCAATCGCCCCGTCATCGTCGACGAGGAATTCGTCTGGAACTACGAACTTGGCGCCAAGACGACCAACCTCGACGGCCGTCTGATCGTCAACGTCGCCGCCTATTATCTCGATTGGTCGAACCAGCAGGTTCGCCAGACCTTCCTCGACGCGCAAGGTCAGGCCTCGACCATCGCCACCAACGCCGGTCAAACGGAAGGTTGGGGTTTCGAACTTGAGTCCACGTATGCCGTCTCGGAAAGCTTCATCCTGAATGGCTCGCTCGCGCGCACCAAGGCCGAGTACCAACGGTTCGACGAGGATACCTTCACCGCTCAGCTCGGCATTCCGGCCAGCCAGAAGGGCAACCAGACGCCGCGCTTCCCGAACTGGACGGTGTCGGTCGGCGGCACCTACACCCAGCCGGCCTTCGGCGATTGGCGCTACATGCTGCGCAATGACATCGCGCTGACCGGCAAGCGTTGGGATGACATCTACAACCTCGCCTATCTCGGTTGGGAATATAAGTGGAACGCCAAGTTCGGGATCGAGAACGACAACTGGAAGGTCGCGTTTTACCTGGACAACGTCCTCGACGACAATATTCCGTCGGGCGTGTTCCGCTTCCGCGACATCAGCCGCAACACGTTGTTCCGGACCGACCGTCGGACCCCGGCCCAGGTCGCGACCGACACCCGCCTCAACCGGCCACCGTCGACCAACTTCGACTTTCCGTACAACACCCAGGTCCAGCTCGGCGACCGCCGCAGCTTCGGCATCAACGTGACGTACAAGTATTGAGGATCGTCGCGTTGCCAGGGGTCTGACCCCCCGCCAGCTGATGCCAGGTGCTCGCGCGTCGCTTGAGGTCGGGCTCGGCCTTGCTGCCCTGTTCGGGTTGCGAATGGCGGCTCGTTAAGCCGCAGCGGCGGCTGTCGGGCCGCAATGCCGAAAAGCGGCGGCTGTCGGGCCGCAATGCCGAAAAGCGGCGGCGCTCGACGTCAGTGCAAGGCGGACTGATCGGGTAGCGGACCCCGGTGTAGCTGGCCGGTCTGCAGCAGGTGCTGAATGAACTTGCCCGGATGCGGACCGAACCATGTGTCGGTCGGTGTCGCGGGCTTCCACTCCTCGAGGTACTTCAGGGCGTCCGGGGTTTCGCCGAGATCGGCGATGATCGCTCGCGCTGCGCGCTCAAGGACCCGGTTGAAGGCCGCGACCGCCGGCACGATTTTCGTATGGTCGTAGGTCCGCGCCGTCTTCATCGTGAACATTGCTTCGGATTCCTCGATCTCCGTGTTCATTGCGGCAAGTGACGGAAAATGTTTCATCAGCGCCCTCATGGTGCAGCCTGGTTTTGCCCACGACCATGGACGACCGCCCGAGTCGCGCATTGATGGCGGTCAAGGCTCCGCCGTGGGATAGCGGCGATGAAATTATTGGGACGAACAGAAGGGAATCCTCGACTAAATCACAAACACCGCAAGACCCTCCATGCGCTGTTCTCTTACCCGATCAGCGGCAACAGCAGCATTAACCGACATTTCCCAGATCGGCGCCAAGTTCGGCGACCGTCGCAGCTTTGGCATCAAGGTGACGTATAAGTATTGAGGCCCGTTGATCGAGCGGGAAGCACCCGCTTTCGCCGCCCCTCTTACGCCGTCGCGAGGTCGATATCTCGCGGCGGCAATCCTGCCGTCGCCAGTCCATGCACCGTCTCGTAGGCCTGCTCAATGGCGCGCGCAAATTGCGCAGTGTCGAACAGGGGCGAGGTTGCGCGATTCCGTTCGAGCCTGGCCCTTAAACCGTTAAGCTGAGGGAGGTCGCGCGCGAGCTCGATGGCAAGGACCTCGTATTCGCCCGGAGCGTGCGTGATCAGCTCCGGCAGGCCAACGGCCGTTAGCATGCTGGCCGCGGCCCGCCCCGCGAAAGCGCTGCCAGCGAGGGTCAGGATCGGCAATCCGGCCCCCAATGCGTCGATGGCGGTAGAGGGGGCGTTATAGGGAAGCGTGTCGAGAAATAGATCGGCGGCGCGGTGGCGGGCAAAGTGCTGATCGAGCGGTAGGTGCGACGCGAACACCAGCCGATCGGCGGCGACGCCGCGCGCGACGGCTTCCGCTTTCAATCGCTGCATCGATATGTCGCCTTCGGCGCGCAACCACAGCACGCTGTTGTCAACCGCACTCAGAATTCTCATCCAGCGGTCAAAGGTCGCTGGCGTGATTTTGTAGACACTATTGAAGCAGCAAAACACGAAGCCGTCCTAGGGCAATCCCAGGGTCCGGCGCGATGGCGTTTCGGTCGCGATCCCGCGATCCTTGCCGGTCGCCGGAAAATAGCAGTGAGGCATGGCCACGACGCGTTCGGTGAAACTTGCCCGCGATCGTGGCGTGATCACGACCCGGTCGGCGACGATGTAATCGATGAAGGACGAGCCGCTGGTGCCAGTGTAGCCGAGGTAACCAATCTGGATGGGCGCCGCCCGAAGGGCAAATATCCCCGGCCGGTGATGCTTGGTGTGGCCGTTGAGATCGACCGCAATGTCGATGTCTGCGTCGCGCGCCAGTTGGACCGCCTCAGCATCCGAAACGGCCCTGAGATCGATCAATCGGTCGAATGCCCTGGTGAACCGCGCCGCCATGGCGTCGTTGACCGAAGGTCCATAAGCGAAACCGAGAATCTCGAATCGAGATCGGTCGTGGCTTTCGATTTGATCGATGACCATGCGGCCGACCACATGGTCGAAGAAATCCGTCGAGAAATATCCAATTCTCAGTTTTCCACCGGATGGTCGACGCCGGAGGGCGTCGGTGGGCACCGCGGGCAAGGTGGCATCGGCCAACCAGCACTCGGCGGCTTTGCGTTGGAGCGCCGGATCGTCGCTGAAGGCCAGCACTTGAAACGGCATGGCCGTGGCAATGCCGCGATCGACTTTCTCGGCTATGCGCGCGACGTGTTGGTCGTACCCCTCCCACTGCGCCTGGCGCAGGCGCGCCATCAGCCATTGGCCATGCAGGCGCGCCATGTCGGGGCGAAGGCCCATCGCGCGGTCGTAAGCGTCGAGCGCCTCGTCCGCCCGGCCAAGTTCGTCCAAGGCGAGGCCGAGATTGTAGTGGGCGTCAGCCAGGCTGGGATCGCGTTTGATCGCCTTGGTGTAGCTCGTGACCGCCTCGCCGTAGCGGCCCAACTGTTGCAGGGCGTTGCCGCGATTGTTGTGGGCGACAGCTGGCCCTGGGTTGATTTGGATCGCCGCATCGAGGCTCGCCAGCGCCTCAAGGGGGCGAACCATCGCCATGAGCACGCTGGCGCGATTGATGTGGGCCGCCACCGCGCGGGGCGCCAGTGCGATGGCCCGATCGAAGTCGGCGAGCGCTTCGCGGGTCCGGCCCAACGCGAGATGGTCGACGCCGCGTCCGAACCAGGCTTCGACAGCCGTTGGGTCGAGCGCGATCGCGTCGTTCCATCGCTGGCCGGCGTCAACAAGCCGGCCGGCCTGTTGCAGCTGCTGGGCCTCGGCAACGAGCTGGTTGATGGCTGTCGTCATGTTGAATCGACTCTTGCAAGGCGTAGATGCCGGCCAAACGTAAGCGGCACCGGGGCTCCGTAAAGATCAATAATGCCATTATTTTACAACGGTTTGAGTAGAGCGCGCGGCTCATGTCATGGCTATGGACCATGGCTTACATATCAAGTAAATCACAGCTTACAAGCCATAATTGAGGACTCCTTACATCATGCGCGGAAGTGCCCTTGAGCGTGCCGTCACCGAGGCTGGCGGCGTTGCCGCCCTGGCCCGGGCCATCAACGTCACCCCCCAGGCCGTCAGCCAATGGGACAAGGTCCCGGCCGAGCGGGTGCTGGCGGTAGAGCAGGCGACGGGTGCCAGGGTCACGCGTCAGGAACTGCGGCCCGACCTTTATCCCGGCGGCGCACCCGCCGCAGCCGCCGCGCCCGCCACGTCGGGCAAGCTGGTCTACGCCTTCGGCGCCGGCAAGGCGGACGGTCGTGCCGACATGAAGAACCTGCTCGGCGGCAAGGGCGCCAATCTCGCCGAGATGAGCGCCATTGGTTTGCCGGTGCCGCCCGGTTTCACCATCACCACCGAGGTCTGCACCGCCTATTACGCCGGCGGGAAAAAGTACCCTGAGTCGCTGAAGAGCGCGGTCGAAGCGGCGCTTGCCACCATCGAAACGCTGGTCGGCGCCAAGTTCGGTGACACGGCAAATCCATTGCTTGTCTCGGTGCGTTCGGGCGCGCGCGCCTCGATGCCGGGCATGATGGACACAATTCTCAATCTCGGCCTCACCGACGCGACAGTCGAGGGTCTGGCGGCGCAATCCAAGGACGCGCGCTTTGCCTACGACAGCTATCGCCGCTTCATCCAGATGTATTCCGACGTCGTGCTCGGCGTCGATCACTACAACTTCGAGCACCTCTTGGAGATCGCTAAGGAAGACAAAGGCGTCGCCCTCGATACCCAGCTCACCGCCGACGACCTGAAGGCCCTGGTTGTCGCCTACAAGGAGAAGGTCGAGGAGGAAGTCGGCTCGCCGTTTCCGCAGGACGTACACCAGCAATTATGGGGCGCCATCGGCGCGGTGTTCTCGAGCTGGATGAACCAGCGCGCCATCACCTACCGCAAGCTCCACGATATCCCGGAATCCTGGGGCACGGCGGTCAACATCCAGGCCATGGTGTTCGGCAACATGGGTGAGGACTGCGCCACCGGCGTGTGCTTCACCCGCGACCCCTCGACCGGAGATAATTTATTTTTCGGCGAATACCTGATCAACGCCCAGGGCGAGGACGTGGTCGCCGGCATTCGCACGCCGCAACAGATCACCTTGGCCGGAAAGAAGGCGCAGAACTCGAACCTGCCGGCCATGGAAGAGGCTATGCCCGAGATTTACCGGCAACTCGCCGACGTGCGCACGCGGTTGGAACGCCATTACGGCGACATGCAGGACATCGAGTTCACCATCCAGAAGAACAAACTGTGGATGCTGCAGACGCGGACCGGCAAACGTACGTCAAAAGCCTCGCTCAAAATCGCGGTCGACATGGTGGGCGAGGGGCTGGTCAGTGAGTCGGACGCGATCAAGCGCATCAACCCCACCCAGCTCGATCAGCTGCTGCACCCGACCCTCGACCCCAAGGCGCCGCGACAGTTGCTTGCGCGCGGCCTGCCGGCGTCGCCCGGCGCCGCGGCGGGCAGGATCGTCTTCACGGCGGAAGACGCCGAAGACTGGTCGAAGCGCGGCGAGAGCGTGATTTTGGTACGGCGCGAGACCAGCCCCGAGGACATCGGCGGCATGCACGTCTCGGAAGGCATTCTGACGACGCGCGGCGGCATGACCAGCCACGCCGCCGTGGTGGCGCGCGGCATGGGCACGCCGTGCGTATGCGGCGCCGGCGATATTCAGATCGACGCCAAGGCCAAGACGTTTCGGGTGAAAGATCGCGTGCTGCTGGAAGGCGACGTGATCACCTTGGACGGCGCAACCGGCGAGATTTTCCTGGGCAAGGTGCCGACCATACAACCCGCGCTCACTGGTGATTTCGCGACGCTGATGGGCTGGGTCGACAAGGTGCGGCGGTTGCGCGTGCGCGCCAACGCCGAGACGCCGCTCGATGCCGAGACAGCGCGCAAATTCGGCGCCGAGGGCATCGGTCTCGCCCGCACCGAGCATATGTTCTTCGACCCGACGCGGATTCTCCACATCCGCCAGATGATCCTCGCCAAGGACGCCGGGGGCCGCAAAGCGGCGCTGGCCAAGCTGCTGCCGCATCAGCGCGAGGACTTCGCCAAGCTGTTCACCATCATGGAGGGCCTGCCGGTCAACATCCGGCTGCTCGATCCGCCGCTCCACGAATTCCTGCCGCAGACCGAGGACGAGATCAAAGAAGTGGCCGACACGGCCGCCGTGTCGATCGAGACGGTGCGCGATCTGCTGGTCAAGCTGCACGAGATCAATCCGATGCTGGGCCATCGCGGCGTCAGGCTTGGTGTGTCGCACCCCGAGATCTACGAAATGCAGGCCCGCGCTATTTTCGAGGCGGCGGTGCAGGTGTCGAAGGCGGGCAAGGTGGTGCTGCCCGAGGTGATGATCCCGCTGGTGGGTGCGCGGAAGGAACTCGATCTGATGAAGACCGTGGTCGATGCCACGGCCAAGGCGGTGTTCGACGCGGCGGGGGTGAGGATCGACTACAAGATCGGCACCATGATCGAGCTGCCGCGCGCCGCGCTGCACGCGGGCGAAATCGCCGAGACCGCCGAATTTTTCTCGTTCGGCACCAACGATCTCACCCAAACGACATTGGGACTCTCGCGCGACGACTGCGCGCCGCTGATCGAGGTTTATCGTGCGCGCGGCATCTACGAGAAAGACCCCTTCGCCAGCCTCGATCAGGAGGGCGTCGGCGAGCTGATCGAGATCGCAACCGCGCGCGGCCGCAAGACCCGCGCCGGTATGAAGATCGGCATCTGCGGTGAGCACGGCGGCGACCCCGAGTCGATTTCGTTCTGCCATCGGGTCGGTCTCGACTACGTCAGCTGCTCGCCCTATCGCGTGCCGGTGGCGCGGCTCGCGGCGGCGCAGGCGGCATTGGCGGACGTAAAGAAATGACGATCACAAGTATCGAACAGCTGGAGCGCCACTACGGCGTGCCGGCCGAGACCGCGCTCTCCAAGGTCAAGGACCGGCTGACGGCGGGTTACCGCGCCATGATCGAGGCCTCGCCGTTCTTCGTTCTGGCGACGTCGGGCCCCGAGGGCCTCGATGCCTCGCCGCGCGGCGACAAGCCCGGGTTCATCCGCGTCGTCGATGACAAAACATTGATGCTGCCCGACCGCATGGGGAACAATCGCATCGACAGTCTCCGCAACGTGGTGCGCGACCCGCGTGTCGCCCTGTTATTCCTCATTCCCGGTCTCGGCCAGACGCTCCGCATCAACGGCCGCGCAAGTCTCTCCGCCGACGAAACCCTGCGCGCCTCTTTCGCCGTCGACGGCAAGGCGCCGCGCACGGTGATGACGATCACCATCAACGAAGTCTACTTCCAATGCGCCCGCGCCATCCTGCGCTCACGCCTGTGGGACGCATCGACCCATGTCGATCCAACCAAGTTGCCAACCCCTGGCGCGCTGCTGGCTGAATGCACGGATGGAAAAGTCGGCGGTCCCACCTACGACGCCGCCTGGCCCAAGCGGGCGGTTGAGTCGATGTGGTGAATAACGCTCCGGTAAAAAGCATCCACCGCTGTCACCCCGGACTTGATCCCATAGGCGCTAAGAAAAGCATGACTTTTGCAGTGACCTGATTCGCGGCGGCTCGCGAAGATGCCTGTAGAGTTTTGTGGCGTCCATGGTGATTCGGTGGACC